>CBDUZM010000316.1:0-4566 GCA_965371685.1 uncultured Spirochaetaceae bacterium
GCGATGTCCAGTGCGCCGGAAAGACTGGCTGCCGCGGCGAAGTGCTCAGGGTGCCCCAGAGCCAATTTAAAGGCGCCGTAACCCCCCATGGAGAGTCCGGCAACATAATTATCCTCCCGTTTTTCAGATAGGGGGAAAAAGGACCTCGCTATTTCCGGTAGCTCCCGGCTAACGAATTCTTCGTATTTTAGCCCTTTGGACATATCGGTATAGAAACTCCTGTGTACGGCGGGCATAACCACGGCCAATCCCAGGGGCGCCACATAGCGTTCTATGGAAGTTCGCCTGAGCCATATAGTGTGATCATCGCTCAAGCCGTGGAGCAGGAAGAGTGTTTTATGCTTCTTTCCTGTGGTTACACCTTTCATGCCGATTTGATTTACCGTTTGCTGGGGAAGAATCACATACATGGATGTGGAGAGACCCAGAACGTTTGAAAAAAAATCGCAGTGTATTAACGCCATTGGACTATCGTTACAGAAATTGCTTTTAGAATATTCATTTATTAAGCGCTCGGCGTGGTTTCCCTGCAGGATTATCTTTGCCCTTTCGGGTTCGATAGTATAATCACATTTACCGTACAGTGGCAACCTGCAGGGGACAGTCGCATTGGTCGGCTGCTCAAGCTCCCGGGATTTCAGACAGCTTTACAGGACGGTTTTCCCCGTAAGAGAGGAGGGCCGCTTTTCCCATGACTACAGGTATTCTTCCATCGATTCCCGTGACCGGGGGTGGCTTGTCCTCAATAACGCACCGTATAAATTCTTTCATCTCGGCGATATATGAATCCGTATATCTTTCCAGGAAGAAGAAGAGAGGGAGATCTTCTTGGACAGCCAGTGCAGTGCTAACCCGGGCTGAAGTCGGCGTGTCGTTGGAAACGCTTATCATTCCCCCGGAACCGAACACTTCGACCCGCTGGTCGTATCCGTAAACCGCCTTCCTGCTGTTGTCAATCGTGCCGATAACGCCGTTTTCGAATTTCAACGTGATGATCGCCGTGTCGAGATCGCTCTCTTCTCCGATGGCCGGATCCACCAGGACCCCGCCTGCTGTGTAGACTTCATACACCTCACTCCCGATCAGGTAGCGGGCCATATCGAAGTCATGGATTGTCATATCGAGGAAGATACCGCCGGACGATTTAATGTATTCAATGGGCGGCGGCTCAGGGTCCCGGCTGGTAATTCGCAGGATATGTGGTTTCCCGATTTTTCCGCTCGTGACAGTTTCCCTTATCTTGAAAAAGTTGTGATCGAATCGCCTGTTAAAGCCGATCTGCAGCTTTACGCCAGCCTTTTTTACGCTTTTCAGGGCGCGATCGATCATCGTCAGATCGAAATCGATCGGTTTTTCGCAGAAGATGTGCTTTCCCGCCAGTGCCGCTTCCTCGATCATCCGGGAATGGGTGTCCGTGCTGGAGCAGATAATGACGGCATCAATATCTGAATTTTCCACGACCAAACGGTGATTCGTTGAAGCGGATGGAATATTCAATTCTTTCGCACAACGTTCCGCCGATTCCTGCCGGACATCGGCAACAGCCAGGATGCTGGCTTCGGGTATCCGGAATGCCAGATTCTCAGCATGGCGCCGGCCAATCCGGCCGGCGCCTATTATACCTACGTTTACCTTCATCAACTTTTATGGAAGGGGCCAATATGGGGCAGCTCGTAGACTGACTTCCATCCCTTGCTGAATGGTTCCCTGAGGAACGGCTCCAGCTCTTTGGGATCACGCAGTGTCACCTTTTCCACAGGAGGCACCGTTCCGGCGGGGAAAGCCTCGAGGATCTGGTCCGTCAGGAGAGTGAGGTACCGGAGGATAGCCGCAATGGGTCGCTTCGCCTTACGTGGATTGGCGAGGGTGGGTTTTCCCACCACTCCTTCCGGAGTTGCTTTAATTTCTATGGCGAAGTGTCCTTCCCCCTCAGACCAGCGGTGCGGGCGGCGGAAGGGCTCGACAGAGGTATCGAAATGCCCGTCCGGCAGAAAGCTTTCTCCCTCGGCATCTTGAACAACGCTCATGTCCACCATCTCGGGGAAGAGAAGCATGGCCACCGATGTTTCACTTTCATCTGCATGGATGAAGTTCGTTTCAAGGCTGTCCGCTCTGTCTACGGGGAAGAAGAACTCCCTTACAGCTCTGTGCCAATCCAGGACCTGAAAAATCCCCGGCAGCTGAAACCGTTTCATGAATTCCTGCACCGCCGATTCGAGCATCCACAGATGGCCGTGGTTGTTGAGCATGATGATTTTGCGATAGCCGTCGTTCCACAAACCCAGCATTGTGTAGATAAGGGTTTCTTCCACCACTTCGTGCGGCAGTATTACGGTTCCCGGCATTCCCAGGTGGTGGTACGGATGGCCGCCATAGTTCAGCGGGGGTAAAGCGAGATTGATTTCCCGCCCCTGCCTGGCTGTGTGCCGCCTCAATCCCTCCAGGATCTGGGTGACCATGAATGTATCCAGACCGGAATTGGCATGTCGGCCGTGATTTTCTGTGGAGCCAATGGGAAGGTATATGAGATCGTTTTTCCTTCTCTTTTCGATGCATTTTACCCGGGGGGTGTTCTGGATATAACACCCGGCTTTGCCCAGCTCGGATGGTGAGGGGATATCGTATTCCTTTAGAATAGATTCTATTTCATCTTCCGATGCGTCCCAGATCTGTTTTTTCAGCCTGCCTACCGTGTTGTCTTCAAAGACGATGGCAGGATGGTCCGTTGTAAGCCATTTCTTATTCATATTCTTTTTCCTCTCCTTGTTAGTCGTTTAGTCTATTATGCAGGTAATTTTGCATTCTTCTCTGTTTGTCCTGAGCATAACGATATTCTCAGGCACCTCGTCCAGCTTGATTTCCTTGGTAATGATGGGGAGCATATTCATGCCGGCGGCCATGGATTCGATCACCCGTGGAAAGGTCCCATGTCCGGAATGTCCCTGAGAACCCACGATTCCGGCCCTCCGCACCTGGAAGACTTCCCCGGTAACGGGTATCTTGGTATCTGCCCTGGCCACGATCACGACGGTGCTGTTCAGCGTTCTGCCCAGCCATATTGCTCTTTCGATTTCAGGGAAGACCACAGCCGGCAGCCCCGAGGCTTCCAGGTAGAGAGCTGCGCCTTTCCCTCCTGTAATCTCGAGCACCCGGTCAGAGAAACTTTCCTTTACCGGGTTTATTATGTAATCGGCGCCCAGCTTCAACCCGATTTTTGCCCGTGATTCTTCCGGTTCCGAGAGAAGCACCCTGGCGGCGCCCTGCCTCTTCAGCACGGCGCAGGCTGCAAGACCGATGGGCCCTCCGCCAAGGACGACAACATTGTCCCCCGGACGGATTCCGCCGCCGCGTTCGATTACCGCGTTGTAAGCCACGCTGGTGGGCTCGCAGAGACTGCCCAGTTTGAACACATCCCCATCGGAGTATTTTTCCTTAAGCGGCGCCAGGTTCCAGAGAACTTTGGACGGGAGGACGATATACCTTGTAAAAGCTCCCTCCACATTGAAACCTATCTCGTCGAGCTTGTCGCAGTGATTGGGCCAGCCGTCGGCGCAGGGCCGGCACCGGCCGCACCAGAGCATCTCCTCGGCGCAGACGGCCTCTCCTCCCTTAAAAGGCTTGTTGGTATGCTTGTCAAAGGCCCCGGGCCCCGACTCTACCACAACGCCGGAAAGCTCATGTCCCAGAGTGCAGGGAAATCCCGTCAAACCGGGATACCAGATGTATCCGTCATCGTCAGCCTGGGCCATATGAACGTCGCTGCCGCATATGCCGCATGCTTTGAGCTGGATCAGCACTTCTCCTGGGCCCGGTTTGTGGATATCCACCTCTTCGATTCTGATCTCAGGGTTGCGCCAGACCTTGCTCCCGAGGTATGTCTGCTTCCTGTCTATATCTTTGGGACCGAGCTCGAAGCCGGGTCTAGGGTCCCAGTCGGCATAGAGCCTTACGGCTTTCATTTTACCGTTTTTCATTTTGCTTCCTCCTCATTCTTTTCTAACGCATTTCGTAAACGTTTGCAATAAAACAAGTATAAATATAATATCAACTGCTCCTTCTGACTACAAGCTGCGGTTCTAAAATTATTTTCCTGCTGTTTGTCAGCGTTCCTTTCAGTTTTTCCAGCAGTATACCTACTGCGATTTTACCCATGTCGAATTTAGGTTGATAGATGGTGGACATCTGGATTTCAGGGTAGGATGCCAGCGGTATATCATCGAATCCGATGACAGCGACATCATCCGGAACCTTAAGACCTTTATCTTTGGCGCCCTGCATGACGCCGAGGGCGAGAAGGTCATTCTCGCAAAAGAGAGCCTTCGGGCAGGTATTTTGCTCGATCATCCGCCTGATGATATTGTATCCGCTTTCACGCTTGAAATCACCCAGATGGATAAAACGCTCCTCAGCCTCCATGCCGTATTTATTCAATGCGAGCCTGTAGCCTTCCAGCCGTTCCTCCAGGGTAGTTGCGTCCTCCGAGGCGCCGATGAAGCCGATAGTCCGGTACCCGGACTCGATAAGGTGTTTTGTGGCCAGGAAACCGCCCCGAAGGTTGTCGATTAC
>CBDUZM010000317.1:0-4565 GCA_965371685.1 uncultured Spirochaetaceae bacterium
TCATTCATCCCAAGCAGGCAGATAATTTTAAAAGGAATGGCGCGCATGGGCAGCATCGAACAGAAGGTAATACCGCCGGAAAGAAATCCGGACGTGGAGATAAAACCCGTCATCCGCTGTTGAAGCCACGAACGGATCACCTCAAGAGGAACTGCTTCCTGAAACCCGGACTTCTCCCCCAATTCCCGCAGTAAATCCAGAGCACTTCTAAGCTGCTGTATGCTCCTGGCAGTACCCGCCGTAGCGAGGAAGAAGGTATCCAGGCTCTGGTTCAGCAATCCGCTCCACTGGCTCAAAGTCTTCTTTACTCTCAGAGAGCGTCCGAAATCGAAAAGTTTTTCCATAAACGGCGCGATGGCGCCCAGAACAGCGGTGTCGCTGCCTTCCAACTCCCGGTAGGGGAGGATGCCTTCAAACAGGCTTCCGTCATCCAGGGCATATCCGAGAACCAGTCTGGATAGTCCCTCCTTCCAGGTGTTTTCCCTGTATTGAGGCAGACCGAGATACTTCCGGTCATCTTCATCAATACCCCAGCGGATCCGGGTTTCCCGAACCCACTTTTTAATGAGAGCAATATCCTCCGTCTTCAGACCGAGCCTGGCGGTAACCGGTTCTGTTTCAAGAAGGTCGAGTACTTTCAAGACGCGAAAACGTTCCTCCGACAGGGAGAGGAGAGAGAAAAAGGCATCAATGACAGGGCTTTCCTTTAAAATGCTGCGATCGCTCAAATTGTAGGGAAGTATCGGCCCATTCGACCCGGCGCCGAATACCGCATGGATAAAAGGTGCGTACTCCTCGATATCGGGCGCCATTACGAGGATCTCTTCCGGGTGAAGCCCTGCATCTTCATCGAGAAAACTTAAGGTACGGTCAAGGAGAACCTCTACCTCCCTCATGGGACTGTGGCAGGAATGTATCTGGACAGAACCATCGCCATCGGATATGGTTTCCAGGCTGTTCCCCTCCTGCCTGTCCTTCTTCTGCCTGTCCCTAAGGTTGAGTATGTCGGACTGAATGGCCTGCAGCATGTTCTTCTCACCCGGCGCCTCGAAATATTCCTCGGCTTCCGCCCCCAGTTCCAAAATCAAAGAGAAAAACTCCCTGCCCATCGTGCCCATGGAAGCGAGAAGGCTGTTTTCCTGGGCCAGGTGCAGCTCATCGGCGATAAAAGTTTTTTCAGCCCGGACAGTTTGCCTGGCGATTTCCCTCGCAGAAGCGATATAACCCCAGAGCTCCCGGCACGGATTCATGATAAAGATATTGACCGGAATAAAACGGGCGATATGAGCCAGTATCTCCAGATGGAAGGGAGGAAGCACCGATATGCCGAATATAGCCAGCCGGGCGGGCAGTACACCCGAATCAAAATCACTCCCATCCAGCCTCTCTAAAAAAAGCCTTCTCAAGGATGCCCGGTGTCCCGGCGTTTCGGGTCGCACCGTTGCGTTGCTGCAGTTAGCTGTTCCGTCGCTGCGATTAGCTGTTCCTGTATCACAGATCTCTTTTCCGACAACGCGATGCTCAGCCGCGCTCCTGATCAATTCGCGCCAGAGGCATGCCTGCCAGTTGGACTCCTCTCCCCTCTCCCAGGCTGAAATCATATCCGGTCTGTAGAAGAGGTACTGATCAAAGATATCGGCAATCCGTCCGGCCAACTGGCAGCGTTTCAAGGGGCTGTTTTTCTCTCCCAGATAGTTTGAAAGGGGACTGAACTCCTTTCGCATTACAAGGTCAGGAAGTATTCCTGCAATTCGCCAGGCCATAACATCAGGCCGGAAGAGAGGATTGGCGGGCAATGATGGAAGAAGTTCTTCGAAAAGCTCCTCTATAAAGGCGTTTGGAAAGGGGAAACGAGTATTTGCCCAGATTCCGAAATGCCGGGCCAGCTGCATGCTGAGCCACCTCTCCATTCCCCTGCTCTGGACGAGGATTATCTCCTGATCCAGGGGAGAAGAAAGTCTCGGGGTGAGACGATCTTTTAGTAAATCGACCAGCACTTCCAACCTGTTGCTGGTAAACAAACGCAGGTTCGACATCTCCGGTAGAGATTAAAACGATATACCCGTGAGGTCAAGACGGAAAGAGCCGATCGTGGCTTAATTACCTTGACACGATCAATCTGCCGACTAGAATAACCCGTATGAGCAGCACCAGGGTACAGGAGTACTTCAAAACCCTATCCGCCACCCTGGTACGTATAAATCCTTTTACTTCAGTTAAAACAGGTCTGGTCGCAGGACAGACAGTATTGAAGATCGAAGATTATACGCTGATTTGTTCTCCTTACCAGCTCTCCATGAAAAAGGCGGTGCTTCTCCTCATCCTGAGTAAAGAGGAAACCCATTTCTTCCAGCAGTACAGAGACAGCTCCTGCTTTCTGAGCTTTACCTTTCAAAAACCCGGTGCACAGCGACCGTTGATGTTCGACGTAAAGAGTGAAATTGTGCAACTCGGTCCGGTGAAAGGAAAACAGAATATCTGCATGATCGAGGTGTCTTTCACCGCGTATCCTCCCGAGCTGATTGAAATTTTGGGTGATTTCATACTGGTATACAACTCCCTTCGCGGCTATTACAGCAGCTTCCGGGGCAGAGACATATCCATCGATAAAAATTCCACACAGATGCTCCGCTACAACAACTATATGGAGTGTTACATCAAATCCCGTAAAATACGGGTCAATCTGATCAATCTTTCGGTGAACAGGCTGATCCTCGATCTCCCGGCCAATACTCCGGAAATTACTGTCGGAGACAACTTTTCCTCCAAGCTCTACTTTCAGCTTTACCAGTTCATGGTCACCGGTAAAGCAGCGGCATTGGAAAAGAGAGCCGGAAACCTTATCCGCATTCAGTATGACATCGGCTTTGCCCCGGAACTTGTCGAAATACTGGATGATTACTTCTACAGGGTAAACCATCCTGCATAAACAAACGTCTGAATCCTTACAGGCAAGAGGATCGGATACACTTTCAGAGTATGCGATAAAAAATTTCTCCATCCCCTACCTGTACCCTGTGCAGCGTTATACGATCTCCAATATACTTGACGGGATAAGCCAGATTGTCGTTATGCCTACCGGCGCAGGCAAGTCGCTGTGCTTTCAGGTTCCATCGTCTCTGTTGAGCGGGCTTACCCTCGTGATCGTTCCCCTTCTCTCCCTTCTTCAGGATCAACGGAGAGGGCTTTCCGAACGAGGTATCAGGAGCGGTGCATTGAGGGGCGGACAACCGGCCTTCTTAAGGAAACAGATCATGCAGGCCGCTTTAAAAGGAGATCTAAAAATACTCTTCACCACACCGGAAATGCTTTTACGATTGGAAAGGGATGCTCTTTTTAAAACTCTTCCCCTGTCCCACCTGGTGGTTGATGAGGCTCACTGTGTAGCAGAATGGGGTGAAAGCTTCAGGCCTTCCTACCTGAAACTAAAAGATTTCATCCTCCGGCAGGAAATTCCACTAATTACAGCCTTCACTGCTACGGCATCCCGGTCGGTTTTGATCAAGATAGAGGAAATCCTGTACCCAAATCGGCCGGTCAGCCTCCTGTTGGAGAATCCTGACCGTCCAAATATCCGTTACCGGGTCATTCCTGTTCTATCCAAGGCGAGGCGCCTCGTCCGGCATATACAAATGGTTAGCGGCGCCGTCGTTGTATTTTGCCGCAGCCGGAAAGGCACGGAGTACTATGCGTGTGTTCTTCGGCGAAGGCTTCCGGAGCGGGAAATTTTTTTCTACCATGCAGGGTTGTCGAAGGAAGAGAGAGAAAAGGTGGAAGCATGGTTCATGCAGTCGGTAAATGGCATACTGACGGCTACCTCGGCTTATGGGATGGGAGTAGACAAGCCGGACATCCGACTCGCTATCCATGCTGATATTCCCCCATCGATCGAAGCGTATCTACAGCAGTCGGGAAGGGCTGGAAGAGATGGGCTTCCCACCGAAGCTGTCCTGCTCTACTCCATCCAGGATTTTTCTCTGAGTCCGGATTCAACTTTCCGTCTCAATAAGAAACGGTATGACAGCATGATGCAGTACGCCTTGAACCGCAGTATCTGCAGAAGGCGATACTTGCTCTCCTTAATAGAGCAGCAGTTAGATGTTTGCTCGGGCTGCGATATCTGCACACAGAATCTCGTTGAGACAGCCGAGGGGGAGAGAGAAATCCTCCATACAATGTGGAAAAACCGGCGACGATTCACACCGAGAGAGGCTGCCGACCATCTCCTCTCCAGGAAGAGTTACACCACCGTCCTCCGCCATCTGCACAGGTATCCGGGCTTCGGCGCACTTAATACATGGTGTCGAATGGATATAGAGGAGGCTCTTGACAATCTTCGTCTTTCAGGAAAAATCAGAATCCCCAACAGGGGCTTCTGGAAAAGAAGAATTACGGTCAGCCGATCGGCTATTCCACTATAATCTCGACTTTCTTTCCTTCCTCTTCGTCATCAACTTCCAGAACCTTTCCTGTCTCTCCTGCTCTTATAATATCATATCCGAAAATCTTGTTTTTTAACAAGATTTTCGGATATGATAGCTTGAAGATGAACAAACCTTAAGAAA
>CBDUZM010000318.1:0-4561 GCA_965371685.1 uncultured Spirochaetaceae bacterium
GGATCCTGACGGCCCCATTACGGCCAGAAACTCGCCTCTTTCGATCGTAAGAGAAACGTCCTCGAGAGCGGCGACCTTCACCTCCCCCAGATCGTACTTCTTTTCGATGTTCTCGAACTTAATCATGCTATTCTCCTTTCTCAAGTTTGATTGTTTCATACTCGATATAGTTCTGATAACCGCTTATAATAATCTCGTCTCCGTCCTCCGCTCCACTGAGCAGCTCCACAAGCTGTCCCACAACCTCGCCGAAGATTACCTCGATACGTCGAGCGGTATCGCCTTCCACTCTGTAGAGGAAACGCTGGCTGCCCGTGGTGAGATAGGGTCCCCGGGGCAGCAGGAGAATATCCTGCCTTAATCCCAGATCCATCTCTCCCACAGCAGTGGATCCGAGAAGCAGCGACTCGCCCTGAGTATCCGGCGCCACCTTGACGGAAACCGTAGCCCCAAGGCCGTCGGACGACACCTGGGCGACTTTACCGATGCTCAGGATGCTTCCGATCAGGTTGCTTCCGCCCACAGTCAGTTCAACCTTCTGTCCGATTTCCAGGAAACTGGATACTTCCTCGTCCACCTCCAGTTCCACTACGGCGCTTGCTGGATCGGCGATGGTGAAGAGATTCTGTCCGGACTTGATGCGGCTTCCCGGAACACCGAGAGTGGAGTCGACCTCCAGGATGTCTCCTTCCATGGGGCTGGTAATTCGGGTGTCTGCGATACGTTTTTCAGTTCTCTTGATTCTGGTCTCCAGCTTCTGGATAGTGGCCTGACGGCTCTCCCGCTGCAGGCCCTGAAGCTTCTTCTCCTCCTCGAACTGCAGCTCTTTCTCCTCTTTCTGATCCTTCAATTCCTCTAACTTGTTGTCCTCGTCATCCAGATCACTCTGTCTCGAAGCATTTATCTCAACAAGCCTGGCAATCCTGTCCCTCTCTTCCTGCTGGTCCCGGATGTCATCCTCTAAAACGGTGATTTCCCGCTTCTTTCTGTCCAGTGTGATGGAGTCCTGGGCATCCGAAAGAACAAGATCACGCTCCGCATCGTCGAAATCTGTGTAGAGGTCGGCCAGCTCATCCGCCAGATCCGGCACATCCAGACGGGCGAGGAGCTGTCCCCTGCTGACCCGCTCCCCCTCATCTACAAAGAGCTCTGCGGCGTAACCCTCCTCCGGGCTGGGGAGGGCGATCTGGACGGGAAGAAGCACGGCGCCGCTTCCCTGGGTTGTCTGAACCAGGTCGCCCCTCGTTACCACGGCGGATTCGTAGCTTTTCAGGCGATAAACTTTTTCCCGCGGTACAAGAAGGAAATATGCGCCTGCGCCAATTGCGCCAACGGCCAGCATAACAACAACCGCGATGAACCGCTGACGCTTCTGCTGAGGTGTCTTGTACGGTTTGATATTTTCTTCTCTTACTATCCTACTCTCTTCTGCAGATGACATTTTACCTCAACCTCCGTACTGCAAATATACACACCGGAATATCTTTCGTGGTTAAAGGCAGGTAAAAACATTGTTAAATGATTGTAAAATACGATTGCCGGAAGAAACGGCGTTGGTTGACCTGCGGCTTTTTAAGGATTTAAAATAAACTTGTATCCATGTCCCCGGACGGTGAGAAGATGCCTCGGCCACTCTTTTTCTCCTAATTTCTGTCTGAGCCATGAAACATGAACATCGACGGTCCTGCTTGTCGTGCAGTTATCGTAACCCCAGACTTCATCCAGGAGCTCATCACGGCTTATAACCCTGTTGGGCTCACAAAGAAAGAACTCCAGCAGCCTGTATTCCTGGGCTTTGAGAGGGATGACCTTTCCGTCCATAGTGAGCTCCTTTTTTTCTGTATCCAGAAAAAAACTGCCGAATGAGTGAGAAACGCCTTTAGTAATTCCCATCGAGGCTCTTCGCAGGAGAGCTTCGATTCTGGCAACGAGTACCTGCATGTCGAACGGTTTTGGGAGATAATCGTCCGCTCCCACGCGCAGTCCCATAATGGTGTCGAAATTGGCACTCCGGGCTGTGAGCATGAGAATCGGCGTTTGTATGCCTTCTTCACGCAGGTTCCGGCATATAAGGAATCCGTCCCTGTCCGGGAGCATAATATCGAGAATTATCAAGTCATACTCGCCGCTCTTCGCCTTTTCCTCACCCTCAATACCGTTATATGCGTAATCCGTAGAATAGCCTTCCGCTCGAAGCCGGTCCTCCAGTGAAAGGACCAAACCTTTCTCGTCTTCGATGATCAGAATTCTATCGTTCATTAAACTTCGTCTTCTCTTCTCTCTGACAGGGAATCGTAACGGTAAACCTGCATCCGGATTGTTTACTGCCGCCGAAGTCCGTATAAGGGCTTTCGAGCTCTACGGTCCCTCCGAGATTACGGACAACCCTTTTGACGAGATGGAGCCCCAGTCCGCTCCCGGATTGCCGGTTATGAAGGCTGTGCCGGCCTCTCACAAAGGGATCGAAGACGGTCCGTTTCTCCTTTCCGCTTATACCCGGACCCTCATCTTCCACGATGATACGAATCTTGTCAAAAGGAACCTTCTGTATTATCAAGTGGATGCCGCCGGACTGCTTCTGCCGCCCCGATTCCTGCAGGGCGTATAAACATGCGTTCATTACGAGGTTCTCAACAACTATACGAAGAGCATCCGGATCGCTTTCGATACGCTCCGGCGCCGCCCGGATATCCAGATGTATCCGCCCTCCCGCCGAACGGGCCGCTTCCTGCAGCGATTCGACGATGGTCGAAAAAAAGCTCTCTACCTCCAGGGGAACTGTGCGGTTTTGCCTGGTGATTCCGGACTGCAAGCCTGAATACAGCAGGATGCCTTCCACCATTTGAGAAAGCCTTATGGACTGCTGCTTGATGACATCTCCGTATTTTTTAATACGCTCATGATCCTTGATGATTCCCCCGGAAAGATTGTCCGATGTCGCCCGGATAAGAGTAATCGGCGTGCGTAACTCATGACTGACCGATACGACGAAATCCTGTTCCCGCTCGCGAATCGTTCGTGTTCTGGTGTAGAGCATGTAAAGCCCGACAATGCTCACTAAAAACAACGCAAGAATACCGAAACTCAAACCCAGGTTGGTGTTCCTTTGAGCTGCGATGACCCTGGAAATCGAACCGTACGGATAGTAAATTTCAAGATAAGCATCGGCGTTTTCCCCACTAACCTCCATTGCTCTGTGTATGCGGAATGCCCGGGGATACCTGAACAGTATGGATGCGTCCGGATTCACCAATCTCGCGATGTCGGTTTGAGGATTATCGATAAACCCTTTCCTTAGGGGCGATAGAACACCGTAATAGCTTCCTTCACCGGACCGTGAACCGAACAGCGGAATAACCAGGTCGGGCTTGCCCGGCGTCTCCTCCGGTGAAAAAGATGCGGTATATATTCGACCGTCTTCCTTCACGACACGGAATCCATATCCGGACAGCATCTGTTCTAGGTAGTGAGGTATGACATGGGAGCATTGATAGTCCATGTCGATTTCAACGGCAAAAACAGTCATAAACCTCGGCACTTTCGATGTCATGGAAGATTCTGCTTCAACCAGCGCGACAGGTTGAAGGAAAATTCCTTTCCCGTGAAGAAAACGACTTTCAGTGGATATTGCTTCCCAAACACTTTTATCCTCGAGAGCTTCCACGTAACTTTCGAAATTGCCGGGCAGCGCCGTAGGAATGAGCTTTTTCTTGTCTGCACTGTACACATAAACGGCGCCTTCCCGTTCTATGGGAAGCGTGTAGATACTCTTCAATGCTTCCGGAAAGAGAGCATGGTTCTTCCAGTATTCAATGATTTCATGAAGGGATTGCAGAACGCCGTCCGGGTCTGAACGTACTTCAGTGTGCAGCAGGGACATCAATACCCATAAATCTTCGTTGGAAGCGGAAAAAGCCTGCGAGGCGCCGACAATGAGATTCTCCCGGATCTTTTTTTCTTCTATACTGCTGATTTCGTTGACCCAACGGTACTGAAGCACTCCGAGCGTTATTCCGCTCACGAGCAATATCAGGATGGCCGGGAAAACGATAAATTTTATGGGGAATTTCTTCCTCATAACATGATTGTAATGCCGGAAGCAAAAAAGAAAAAGCCACAGCAGGCTGATTTTACACAGTTAACACACTTTTTACCCGGTATTAACAGGCACGGTGCAATGCCCAGCAGGATACATCCTGCCAGATAACTTCGCCACAATGGGACCTGAAGCATCTTGATCCCTTCAATCAGCACCACTGTTCCTGCCCCGTGTTTCGACCCGACAGGTAAGTCCAGCCCAAAAGGCATCTTGACCATGTCCACTGCATCCGGACCGATAAATGTGTAGAAGACCGTTCCTAGGAAGAACAGGCAGACTGCGATTGGAATGGAGACCACCGGGGCATCCCCCACATAGACAGCCATAAATTGTTCTCCAAAAGTCCACATGGTAATGTAAATAATATTTGCTAATTGGCAATATCATTGCTGAGAGCAGGTTGATCTTATATGATATTTTTGGCAAAATAGGAAAATAGGAAAATAAAAGACTGATGCAGAA
>CBDUZM010000319.1:0-4550 GCA_965371685.1 uncultured Spirochaetaceae bacterium
AAACAGTTTCCAGTACTTCTATAGGTGTTTCCCGCTGTCTGTTCAGCAAAGAGATAAAACGGGGATTGTTGAAGCTAAATTCACTGATTTCGACCATAAGCGTTCAGGGAGTATTAATACCACCCTAATGCCCGGATGGTCAAGGATTAAGAAATGCAATAAAAAGTAATACAAATTCCATTGACATAGAAAATACTCATCGTTACTATCAGAAATTATGACAGCAAAAGAGCTTATCGCAAAATATATCTCTTTTTTTAAACAGAAAGGACATGTGGAAATTTCCGGAAAATCACTGATACCTGAAAACGATCCGACAGTGCTTTTTACCACAGCCGGAATGCATCCCCTTGTGCCTTATCTTCTCGGTGAACCCCATCCTGCAGGTAAAAGGGTGGTAAGTGTTCAGAAGTGTATCCGTACAGTTGATATAGAAAATGTGGGAGACCCATCTCACTCGACTTTCTTTCTAATGCTGGGGAACTGGTCTTTGGGAGATTATTTTAAAAAAGAATCCATTGAGATGAGTTACGAGTTTCTTACCTCACCGGACTGGCTCAACTTATCACCGGACAGACTCTATATCAGTGTTTTTGAAGGTGACGAGAGTGTACCGCCGGATGAGGAATCTGCCGCGGTCTGGAAATCCGTCGGAATCTCCGGGGAACGAATTTTTTTCCTTTCAAGGGAAGACAATTGGTGGGGACCTGCCGGCAAGACCGGGCCCTGCGGGCCCGATACGGAGATATTTTACGATACGGGACAGCCGGAATGCTCGGTCGATTGCAGACCGGGCTGTTACTGCGGCAAGTACTTTGAAATATGGAACAACGTTTTTATGGAATACAACAAGACCGGCAATGGGCATTACGAAACTCTGAAGCAGAAAAATGTGGATACCGGCATGGGCGTAGAGAGAACGTCAGCCATGCTTCAGGGAAAAAGCAGCTCGTACGATACGGAGTTGTTCCAGCCTATCATCCGCGAAGTGGAAACCCATACCAATAAAAAATATGGTGATGATTGGGAACAGGATCGTTCTTTTCGCATTGTCAGTGACCATATCAGGGCAGCCGCATTTATTTTAGGCGATGAAAACAACATAAGACCTTCAAACCTGGGACAGGGGTACATACTGCGGCGACTGGTCCGGCGCTCTATTAGACACGGAAGAAAACTGGGTATATCAGGTTCCTTTGCCGGCGATGTAGCCTCGAAGGTCGTAGAGGAGTATAAGGACCTATTCCCCGAACTCGCTGAAAACCATTCCATAATAGAGAGTGAATTGAACCTGGAGGAGGAAAAATTCAGCAAAACCCTGGAAAGGGGGGAACATGAGTTCGAGAAGATGATACCCAACCTTCTTAAAAACCCAAAAAAGACAATTCCCGGCCGGGTTGCATTTCGTCTATACGATACTTATGGTTTCCCTCTCGAGATAACCGAGGAACTCGCGGCAGAGCAAGGATTGGAGGTGAATGTTGAAGAGTTTCAGACCGCATTTTAAAAGCATCAGGCTCTCTCTAAAGCCGGATCGGAGAAAGTTTTTAAAGGCGGCCTTGCCGATCACGGGGAAGCGGTAAAGAGGCTGCATACGGCTACGCATTTATTGCATCAAGCCCTTCGTTTGGTACTGGGTGATCATGTTGCTCAGAAGGGAAGCAATATTACGGGCGAGAGGCTCCGCTTCGATTTTTCCCATCCTCATAAGATGGAACAGGAAGAAATCAGGAAAGTTGAAGCAATCGTGAACGAGCAGATAGGAAAAAAGCTCGAAGTGAGCTACGAAATCATGACAATGCAGGAAGCCGGGGATACCGGAGCTATTGCCCTTTTCGGAGAAAAGTACGGTGAAAGCGTAAGAGTATATTCCATAGGTAACTTTTCGAAGGAAGTATGCGGAGGTCCCCATGTGGATAATACGCTTGAGCTCGTGAAATTTAGAATTGTAAAGGAGCAGTCTTCATCCGCCGGGGTTCGAAGGATCAGAGCTGTCTTGATGGACGAATAGCCGCCCGCAGATATATTAACGATATTCGTACATTTATTTGGGATTGGGACCCCTGAGTGAGCTGAGTAAATCCGTTATATAGGAATTGCGAATACCGGTTTTAAGGAAATCTGTGAGAATTTCTATAGCCTTCTCTTTGTCGTTCAACTCCACGTAACATTCCGCGATAATGTGCTGCAGCCTTGCGTTTTTTGGGTCGTTCTTCGTAAGTTTGTCAAGAGAAGCTATGGCGTCCTGAAAATTGCCTCTTTCCTTATTGATGAGAGCCAAACCAAGAACGGCATAGGCGTCGAATCCGACGTTCAGAGCGTTTCTGTAAAAAACTTCCGCTTCATCGAGATTACCGGTATTTCTGTAGGCATCTCCCGTTCTGGTCAGTATTACTTTGTTGTTCGGATCAGAGTCAAGAATCTGATGCCAGAAACTGAGAGATTCCTCGTGAGCTTTCAAACCTCTATGGCAGTCTGCAATCCCGAATAATGCGTAGAAATTACCGGGCTCAAGATCGAGAGCCTTATTAAAATATTCCAACCCTTTTTCAAAGGTCTTAAGCTTCCGGTGGCAGTTGCCAAGAGCTGTAAGTATTTTGATGTTGTCCTTATTACCTTCCAGGGTAAGAACCGTCATCCAGTATCCGGCAGCTTCCTCGAAGTATTTAAAATCGAAGTGCAGGTAGCCCAAACCGATCAAGGCGTAGGGATTTTCCGGTTCCATCTCTAGAGCTTTCAAATAAATTTCTTTTGACTTTGTAAAATTCCTTACCTTCTTGTAGGCGTCGGCAATTCGAGTCAATACAGTGATGTTTTCTTCATCCTTGGTTAGATACTTTTCCCAAATATCTATGGCTTTGTGGTACTGTTTTAACGCCTTATAGCTATCGGCGAGCCCGAAAAGGGCATAATTGTTGTCATCATGATACTCGAGGCATTCCTGGTAGTACTGAATAGCTTTTGTAAAATCGCCGCGTTTTCTCGCGGAATCGCCCAGTCCTACCAGGGCATAAGTGTTCTCTTCATCAACCTCGAGAATTCTATTGAAATTTTCTTCCGCCTCCTCGAGCCTGTTCTCCTTAATGAATTGATAGCCTTTTTTAGATAACTCAGCTACATTTATCCGGATTGTATCAACCCCGTTTTCAATTTTATTCACTTCTTCACACATGTTGCTCATCCTTCCTTTTTGTCTTTGAGCCACGACTGTAAGATCATGGCCATTTTTTCTATCATCCTGTCTGTGCTCTTCTTATATGGCGCCAATTTATACATTCTGAATGCTTCAAAAAGTTGTTTGTTTTTATAGTAAAAATCGCCCAAACGGATCAGTCCATCCGTATATCCCGTGGTGATAAAAATCCGCTTGGCTGTATCGATTTTTCCCTCGTTATACAACGCATTCCCCTTGCGTATAAGAGCGCTTCGCTGCTGGTCACTGAGATCATGGTTTACCTCCCCGACAGTTTTAATGAATCCCTCTTTGGGTAAACCTTGTAATACCTCTCTCGCTTTTTTATTCATTATTTATCCAAGGTTCCCTTGGTCGACAGAACATTTCCTTTACGGGAGTAAGACTGCTTCAAAGCCTTGCCAAGGGCTTTAAATAGGCATTCAGCCATGTGATGGCTGTTTTCTCCATACCTAATATGGGCATGCAGGCTTATAGAAGCTCGATTGGTAAGAGCGATAAAAAATTCTCTGAGCAGGGAAAGATCAAAGTCACCGACTCTTTCCTGTGGAAAAGCCGCTTTAAACACGAGTGTCGGCCTTCCGCAAGCATCGATACTAATTTCAGAGATAGCTTCGTCCATAGGGATAATTGCATGTCCGAATCTACTAACGTGGCCGTACTCTGCCACCAGTTTCTTGAGACTTTCGCCGAGTACGAGACCCGTATCTTCCACCAGGTGGTGGGGATCGATGTCGGGGTCGCCCTTAGCACTGACTTTGAGGCTGAAATCGCCGTGGAAAGCCATCGCTGTTAAGAGATGGTCGAAAAAAGCTGCGCCGGTGGCTATTTCGATAGAACCCGGCGTATCAGGGGAGAGCTCAACAATTACATCGGTTTCTTTTGTTTTTCGAGTAGACCTGACTTTACGATTATTCACCAGGATATTCCTTTTTTTTTACAATCGGCAAATAAAATATAGTAATATTTACCGAAAAAGTAAAGTACAACCTCCTATCGTCTATCAATGAGTTTTACCCTCTTTCTCCAAGGAGCTCCTTGAGCTGTTTTATATCCTCGACCAGCTTATTCCGATCCATGTTCTGAAATTTTCTGGGCAGCATCTCCCTGCTCGTACATTCCAGGATTGCAACGAGTGTCTGCAGCTCTATTTCGTGAGGATAGCTGGGAGGCACGAAGTCCCTTATCGTGGCCTCCAGGTCGTTCTTGGTAATAAAAACATGACTGTTCATTGCAGAGAGGAATTTTGCGCGTATCAGGATGGACTCCAGGTCCGCTCCGGAAAATTCAAAGCAGTATTTCTTTAAAAGCTCGTTTATATTTACCTCCAGAATTCTGAGTTACAGTTTTGGGACGA
>CBDUZM010000320.1:0-4544 GCA_965371685.1 uncultured Spirochaetaceae bacterium
CAAACCCATGCTCCAGGCGACGGTTGAAGACCATGTTAACAACTTCGACCTTGACAATGGGGCCGATGTAACGGGCATTACCTACAACCCGGCAACCCGGACAATGACGGTCACCCTGGGTTCCGCTCTCAGTTACCAGACCCTCTACACGGCGACCATTTTCAGTGACGAAACCGGCGCCACAGGAGTGACCGACTCAGACGGTAATTATATGGCATCGGATCACATTTGGAGCTTCACCATAGCACAGCAGTACCCGGATTTCGAAGAGCCTACCGCCATAAACAACAAAATCATGCCGGGCGCTACCCCGTCGGTCAAGATCTTTGTCCCGCAGCCGCCGAATACCAAGCCGTCGGATATTGTAACGATCCAGATATTTACCGCAACAGGCCAACGGGTAGCCACCCTGACTAAATCCAACGAGACCTACCAGCAGGTTCTTGCCCGCCTTCCTATTACCTGGGACGGCACCAACGGACGAAAGGAAAAGCTGGGCCCCGGGCTCTACTTCATCCAGATAAAGTCCGCGGACTATAAGAAGATCCTCAAGGTCATGATCGTCCGATAACTCCCAGGAGGAAAAAACGTGAGTAAAAAAACTATCGCTTCAAGACCGTTGATATTGTGTTGTCTTATACTGTCATTTCTAATCCCTGTATCTTTGCATGCACAGGAAGGGGGAGGCACTTCCGGCGCCGACTTTCTCATCCATCCCCCTGCTTCCCGTGCAGACGCCATGGGCGGTATTATCGACGGGATGGGCATTGACCTGGAAGGAATCCTGCTCAATCCTTCCGTCATGACGGCAGCGCCCGGCTTCCTGGTCCAGATCAACATCACCCCTCTGCCCAACGACGTAACCCACAACCAGCTGGCCTTCGGCATTCCCATGTTTGGAGGGATGATGGGAGTCTCCGTACAGATGCTCAACGCCGGTGAGTTCATCCATATTAATGAAAGCGGCCAGGCGCAGGCTACTTTGAGCATTTACGACGCGGCTGCCGTGGTGGGTTACTCCCGCTATATCTGGAAGACTATCTCCGTGGGACTGAACGCAAAGGGGATCTACCGCAGCCTCGGAACAGACAGCGCGTTTGCCTTCGGCGTCGATGCGGGTACCACTGCCTGGTTCGAAACCCCGCACATCGGCCGGCCTCCCAAACCTCCGACTCTCCAGCAGCTTGAAAGCGAGCTTGAAAAGGAGAAGAAAGGCATCGAGACGACAAAGGAAAGCCGTGTCAAAGAGGTGAGCAAGGAGATGGCTTCCCTCAGCAGGGAAGTCGACAACCTTTCAGCCTCGCTGGCCGACCTGGAAGAAAAAATAGCCGCTGCGGCGGAAGACAAGAAGGAGGCGCTGCTTACCAGGAAGGTTGAGGTCGAGGAGAGCCTTAGCGCCAGGACGCAGCTGCTCGAAGAAGAGCTTCAAAAAAACAAGGAAGCATTATCTGAAATCGACTCCTGGTACAACCAGAAGATGAGCGAAGCCCAGGCCCGCTTCGATCGGAAGCTGGCCGACCTGGACAATATCAAAAACGAGCGTCAAAAGCTCTTCTCGGTAATCAACGATCCCGAGCAGGAGCTGACCGACGGGATGATCGACGATAACATCGACAAGAGCATTTCCAGAACCGGGGACTTTATAGAAGAACGCCGCAAAGCCCTCACGGAAGCCGCCGGTGCGTACGAGGAGAAACGAGACACCAGGATCGAGGGTATCCGGGAGGAAATAAAGTCATACCGGAGCCAGATAGAGTCCGAGACCGGCCCCGAGGCGGCGAGAATAAACCGGGAAATCGAGACCCTGAAAACGCAAATCGCCTCCCTGGAGACAGCCGAGGGGGATGAGGCCAAGACCAGTCTGAAAGAGGCGCAGAGTGTTCTCGGCGCCAAGGAGAAGGAGCTGGAATCCCTGCTGGACGATCCCTGGCTGAAGAGGTTGGCCAGAAGGATAGAAGATAAGCAAATCGAGATCGAGGGAATAGAAAAAGATATTCTGGCGAACGGCGAGGCCGCAGTCAAGGCTGCCGAAGAGATCGCTGCACAGTCGGAGAAGGACATTGAGAGCTTTGAGGCCCTGCGGGTCTCCCTGAAGAAGGAGCTCAAAAAAGCAAAACTCAAGAAGGAACTGGATGTGCTGACCGCCGCCAAAGAGCGGGCGATCGAGAAAGCCTTGCGTGATTACAAGGGAAAGGAGAAAAAGACCTATCTGAAGCTCCTTTCAGCCATGTACAGCCACGAGGAGAAGATCTTTCAATCCCGGCTTACTTCTGTGAGGGAGGATTCGGAAGTCCTCAGGTTTGACTTTGAAACCGAGCTCCAGAAATCCTTAGAGACGCTGGAAGACGACTTCGCCCTCCAGGAACGCTTCCTGTCCCGTAAAATCGCTTCCGCTACAAAAAGCGAAGGGGGAAGTGACGAGGAGGAAACTCTGACCACCGAACTCAAGGAGAAGGAAGCAGCCTATAAAGAAGCCCTGGCAGAGCTGGGTCAAAAGGAAAAGAAATTCGATATCGAAGAAAATGAGAAGCTGGATTCAGAGATTACGGTAATCAAAGAGGAAAGGCAGAAGGTCCGTTTGATCTTCCTCCAGACAGACAAGCCGTTTCTCAACACATCCGTAGTGCTTGGAATGCGCAATTTGGGAAGCGAAGTCAAATTTGCGGAGGAAGGTTACCCGCTTCCTACGATCTTCAGCGCAGGGGTCGGTTATACGCTCCTGAACATCGACAACCACTCCCTGAGGCTCGCTCTCCAGGCTGACTTCCCCCTTCATGATGATATCTCCGTGTCTGTAGGAACCGAGTACAGCCTTTTCAACCTTGCTTACCTGCGGGCCGGCTATACTTTCAATTCTGTGGAACGAAGCTTTTCCGCAGGATTCGGCGCCCGGCTGGCCCTGGGGTTCACCGAGTATGCGCTGGACTACACTTTCCGGCCTCTCCCCGATTACGGCCTGCTGCACAGCTTCGGTATTCACATAAGCTTTTGACGGGAGCAGACCTGGTACGAGAGAAGTGCGGCGTTCCGATATAGTTTGCTGTTGGATCTGATGACCAATGTTGAGAAAACGACGCACAGCCTTCTTCATCCTGGCCCTTATCGGCTCAATAACCCTGACCCATATCGAAGCTCAAGAAGCAGGCCAGGATGAGGGACTCTTCGATGCACCCCAGCTTCCTGCCGAGATTCTAATCGGTCTGAGTTTCGGCTTTGCCTTTCCCCAAACCTCTTTTATCGGAACCGGTTATGAAGGCATTGACAGGGGGCTGGCGCTGGACGATCCCATCAAGAGGATATTTATCCAGCAGCCCATACACGAACAGATTTTCCTCAACTTCGATTACGATACCGCGAGGGAAGGCGACTTTTTTACAGGCAATCAAAACATCTATTCCATTCTCTACAGGGGTTTGGAGGGAGAATTTCTAAAGGAGCTTTCAGCCGGTAATAAACACCTGTCCATAACGGACAGCCGCTACGATCCAATAGACGCGGGAAATCTAGACTCCTTTGCCATCAGAGCATCGGCCGGTGCCGGCAGGCTGAACCTGGAAGGAATCGTGCGATACGGTGTATCCCTGTCCGGAAGAAAGGTATTCCGGGGCGGTAAACAGGTTATTGAGGATGAACCCCTTGACATCGATTATGTCAAGGACAGATATTTTTTTCTTCCGGACACTCAAATCGACGAGAGCAGCCTTCTCCTTCTCCAAACGTCTCAGGGAACTTACGACAGGTTGATCGGAGGCAGGGAGTTCCGATACCTTATACGGCACACGGATTTTGAATTCGACAATTCCAATGGCCGGATATACCTGAACTACGTTTTGGGAGAAGAAGAGGAGCTGCTCGCCTGCTATACTAAGAACGGATATAGTGTCGGTTCAGATCAATTAGGCGAGATGGCTGTTATCGATGCTACGGGAACACGTGTCCATTTTCGTTCCGCTGATTTTACCGATTACGCCAATTATTTTATCAGCTCCGACGGCACCGACTACTTGTATCTGAAAAAGGAAACCTTAAACAGCTACTGGGAATTGAGAAACGCCTATTCCCTGGAGGACCTCGTAGGCGGGGAAGCACCGGGCAGCATCTCCATTGATCTGCTCTACACCGGCCGGGAAGGAGAAAACAGCAACTACCAGGATTTGATGGATAACTTTTCCATCGACACCTCGCGGGGAGTCATATTCTTTGATTTCGAGGATGGCGACGGTTTTTATCCCCGCCCTTTCCCGGGAGAGTTCCCCTTCACCCATCCTGTCACTCCCGAAAATCCTTTTGATCCATTCAACCCCATCTATGGGGGCACAAGCCGCCCGACCGAAGCCGATTCAATCAATACACTCAGAATCCGCTACACTCTTCGAGCTGAAAGTTTTTTCCTGGATTTCGATATTATTGGGGGCAGCGTCGGTGTTACGGTCGACGGCATCAGCCTGAGCCCGGAGCTCTACACGGTGGATTACAGCACCGGGATAATTACCTTTGCCGGGGGGGTTATGAATCCTTCCAGCATGGCTGAAGTAACCTATCTC
>CBDUZM010000321.1:0-4527 GCA_965371685.1 uncultured Spirochaetaceae bacterium
CATCTTGTTGTGTTGATGAAAAATGACCTGAGAAATATCGGCTTTCACAATTCCAGAATTATTTAGTGAGAAACTCTGATAAAAATAAGCACAAAAAGCAACATTGACAACGGTCTGCTGGTTATGGGAATACCCTTTCCTGCAAAAGCTTTGAGCAGAGGCCGGGGCCTGGAGTTGTCATACAATGACAATGCCCTGCCCCTGTGGTGGGATATAAGGTCCCGCTGGCCGGACGGCAGCGTAAAATGGGTCCTTCTTCATACAAGAGTGCCTTCGGGTGATAAAGATCTGTTTCTTGAAATTACTGATCAGAATGCCGGGGGAAAAAAAGAAAAGCCCGCGTTTAAAGACAATCAAATAAACGTGCAGAATGTAATGCTGTCGATTAAAGGCGATAACTGGATGTTCAAGACTCCGGATGGAACCTGGCGGCTTATTAAAAACGAAGTAAAAACCGATTTAGAAGCTCCTTCCGGCTGTGTACCCCGGATAATTTTGGTGGAAGAGAGCCCCATTGCACCCCTTATCAGAATCAAACCTGCAGGAAACAGAGACGGTTTATTAATGGATCAGCTGTTGAGAATCGATCCCGCCGGTATGCGGATGATATGGGACAGGAGGATGACATGGAACCGGGAAGGCAAGTATTCGCTTAAATGCTCAAAGGCATCTCTTTCTTTTAGTAAAAGCATCAACGTTAAAACCGGATCGATTATCATCAGCGAACCCGATGTATCCGATTATCCTGAAGGCAGGCTCGATCTGGAAGGCTGCTCACTTTTCATTGAAAAAGCATGGCAGAAAAATCCGTTCGGAATAAAATGGAATAAAACGGGAATAGAGATTCTATTCTATCCCGGGGAAGTAAAAGATCTGGGTGTAATGGGAGGAACAAGCTTCAGGCATACAGTCCATTTATGCTGCGGCCCCGGGGCTGAATCAACCGCAGGGCACGAGGTGGAAGCAGTAATCGATCCGGAATACATCTGCAGCACAGGCGCTATGGGCGTTATTGCGTACACTGATCATGAAAGCGGGAATGGTTACTTTCCGGGCTATGAATCCGCCTTTAAAAGCGCCCTTGACTCGAGCAGGTTGACCGTGCTCGATGCTGCAGATAGAGAAAACGGGGTAAAGGCGGCCATAGAGAATGAGCAGCATCAGGATAACGATTATTTCGGGCTTCAGCATTACGGCGATTGGCCTATGCCCCGGGGCTCTTACGGCATTGAGACCAGAAGGATGTATTCTTCAAACGAATATGATACAGCTTATGCCTATTATCAGGGATATTCAATTTTCGGAGACTGGCGATATATGCAAATTGCCCGCCAGTCCGCAATACATATGACCGATGTTGATTCAATTTCATATAACGGGGATATGCGTTTCCACGGATACAGTGAGCTTGCCGAGGATCACGAGTATGCAAGACCCGGGAAGGGTGATTTAGGTCACTATTGGACGGATGGATTCTGGATGCTCTATTTCTTTTCAGGAGATTTATGGGCAAAGGAATCTGCAATCGGACTGACCGATTATATTGAAAATTATTTTTCATCAGGCGATGAAAACACCATGCGTGTTGTGTGGGCCTCCTGCGAGAGGAACCTTGGCTGGCCTTTGGTTGCCCTGGCGGGCACATTAGAGGCAACCGGAGACAAGAAAGTTTCAAGGTGCATGGATGACATTGTTAATTACATAGAAAAATTTACCTCAAACCCCGACAGGGAGATAGAAGAGCAAAAAGGAACCGCCGTTCAGCCCGTTATATGGTGGCGGACCGCAATGGAAGACGGCTGCAAGCCTTTTATGCTTGGAATAGTCATGGAGGGGCTTGAGAGATTTCATAGAATTACAGGCAGTCGTGCTGCAGCCAGGTCGATTACCAGTATTGCGGATTTTATGATTGAAAAGATGTGGCTGGCCCATCAGGCGACATTCATTTATGAATTCAACGCCTATAATAGGGGACATAGATTTTTAAAATCTCACAGCCTGATTCCGCTTTTCGTAAGAGGATTGGGTTATGCGTACGAAGTGTCCGGGCTGGATAAGTACAGAGAAATCTCTGAAAAGGCGTTTCATTCGTGTCTCTGGACTCTGTACGACCCTTCGAGCGGCGGAAAATCCGTGGCCATGATCGGACGGTCACTCGGTGCGTATGTTGCTATGGCTGAAGGATGGATAGAAAAAGACAACAAGAGTTATATGGAATCACTGACCCCTTCTTCAGGGGAAAGCTTTGAATGGGATTCTGGAATAAAAGAATTAATTGAGAGCAGCAATACAGTAATGAAACAGGGCAGCCCGGTATATGACGGGCAGGCCTTGATATCCATGGATGACAGTTATGTTGCAGCCGGATTTGTACACCCGGCGGCAACCGATGCCGGGGAGATCGAGCTTAAAGTAAATTTAACCGGAGGAACCACTACATGGCTGAATCATAGAAGCTATATTCACATGTGTGACGAAGAATACACAAGAAGCTGTGTAAGTATAATCACTTTTTATACCGGCATACATGTCCGTATTTACGATTGCAACAGGAGACTGATAGAAGCAGCGGAAGGCTATATAGACAATGTCGATGCAAACGGTAAACCGGTTTCAAAAGCGGCAAATCCTGTTTGGAAAGAAGGTACATGGCATAATGTCCGTGTTGTATGGCAGGCGCCGGGAAAGGTGACGCTCTATCTTGATGGAATTGAGGCTGACTGCCGTATTCTTGACAGGCCTGTGGGCGTCAGGTTTACAAGACTGCATATCGGTCATAAGCCGGGAAACTGGAGAGCGAACGGAAAAATAGAGCTTGTCAGGCTGTACCTGAAAAAAGGAAAATAATTTTTCTTAATATTGGTCTGCTTTTAAATAATTGTGCGTTTTAAATTCTTTTTTACCGTGATACATTTTCCTGTCATAACAGGATGCATAAATGGCGACTCTGAGCAAACTAGAGATATTGACTGCAGAAGATATTGAACGAATCCACGAGCTCTCTATAAATATTCTATCAACAAGCGGAATATTCATTCCACATGAAAAGATGCTCGATCTTTTTAAGGAATCCGGCGCCTTAGTAAACAAGGAAACTCAGATTGTTAAAATCCCCGGCAAGCTAGTTGAATACTGTTTAAAAAGCTGCGGTAAACAGTTTATCATATCCGGAAGAGATAATAAAAAACAGGCAAGGTTTGGATACGGAAATCGCAACTACAACACAATCGCCGGAGAAGCCATGTGGCTGGATCACCGTACAGGTAAGCGGCGCTTTCCGCGTCTCGAGGACGTAGCAGCGGCAGCCAGGGTGGCGGATGCTCTCCCTCATATTAATATCGCCGGCGCAATGGCCGATCCTCATGACTGCCCTGCGGATATCCGATGTATAGAAGTCACTGCAGCATTGATAAAAAACACCACAAAACCTGTCACTTTCTGGTTTCACGACAGGAACTCCGCAAAATACATTATGGAGCTTTTTTCTGCAGCAGCCGGAGGAACTCAGACGCTTAAAAAAACTCCCTTATCATATGCATTTCTGGAGCCGATCAGCCCATTGAAATACAGTTTTAACGGCATCGATCTGCTATTTGAAACCGGAAAAATCCCTTTGCCTGTTTCAATCGGCCCCATGGACCAGACGGGAACCACGGCGCCGGGAACCCTTGCCGGAACCATTCTTCAGGAAAATGCGGAAATACTGTCAGGTATCTGCCTGGTGCAGCTTATCTGTGAGGGAACTCCTGTGTGTTACGGCGGCATCCCGCATGCCTTTGATATGAAAACCACCCAGATGATTTTTGCCGGGCCGGAACAAAATCTAATGGCTGCAGCCATGGTACAGATGGGGAAATATTACGGTCTACCCGTATACATAAATGTCGGCCTTACCGACAGCAAAATTCCCGATGCACAGGCGGGTCTTGAAGCGGGTATGACTCTCTTGAGCGGTGTATTGGCCGGGGCCGATATATTCGGTCATATGGGAATTTGCGGGGTCGATCAGGCCGCCTCCCTTCCCATGGCCGTATTACAGGATGAGATAATCTCCTATGTAGAAAAAATTGCCGAAGGATTTGAAATAAATGAAGAAAAACTCGGATTTGACGTTATTACATCTGTCGGACCGGGCGGCAATTATTTGGAGCATGAGCACACGTTGAAGAACTTCAGGCAGGAATTGTGGTTTCCGAAGTTACTCGACAGGAATTTTTTTGAAGTCTGGGATAGAGAAGGTCGCTTAACAATGGAGGAGAGAATTATGGACCATTTAGAGAACATTTTAAAAAATCATGAGGTCGATCCGATCGATAAAAACCTTGAAGAAGAAATTGACAGGATTGTAAGCCATGCCAATAAAAGAGCTTAAGAATAACAGCCTGGAAACACTCAAAGAAACTGCAATTGAAAAGCTGAATTTATCAGCAGAGGAAATAAAAAAGTGGGCAGGGAAAGTAAGGTCGGACGACGGAAAAGCCGGACGTTTTAAATGGGCCGTTCGGTCAACAAGAGATACCAATGTAG
>CBDUZM010000322.1:0-4525 GCA_965371685.1 uncultured Spirochaetaceae bacterium
TAGACTCTCCGGCAGGGAAAAGCCCGCCGGCCGCCGCACTTCGCTCCTCCCGACCGGCTGTTTTTACATCCGGCACAAACTCCAGACCGGCCCGAAAGAGCGCCTTCATCCATGCGTCCTTCTCTCCCCGGTCAAGAAGATAGATTCCCTTTCCCAGTTTTCGATGGATATATTTTTTAAGCAGGCGGGAGTGTTCAAGAAGGTACTGCCGGTCTTCATCGGCAATTAAAACCACGCCGTCATAGATCTGCAGCTTCCGGTACTCCCTTTCCCATGTATGAAGAGAAAAAAGGATATTTTGCGGGACAGATCTTGAAGACAATTTTTGCAAATGCTCAATCAGCTCCGCAGAGCCGTACCCGTGGTTGAGAAAGCGGTTAAAGGATTCCCTGGTAATTTCAAAACAGGGCAGCTGATCAAAATGCTTGATACGAGAGGAAAGAGCTATGACTAAACCCCTGTCCAGACCCAGCTCCGGCGGCACGGAAAGTTCGAAATTGGGTTGAACCACCACATGGACTACGCCCGCGTCATCTCGCCGGTGAATCGTTTCGGTCGATGACAGAAGGCCGAGGAAGTCGAGTGTATCGAGGCTGTTGTCCAGCTCTTCCTTTCCGGGGAACGAAACAGCCCGGCGAGCCGCCTGGATCAGAAAGATCCGCCTCAGAACCTCTCCGGTCAGCGTACAGCCGCGGGGAATACTCGCCAGAAAATTTCCGATAAGTGTAATCATTTCCCTGTTTCGGTTCAGCACATTATCCTGGATATCCTGAATCTCCCATGAATACGCGGAAGCGGCGGACCAGAGAATTAGAAGACGGGCCGATTTGTCCATCGAGGAGATGCTTTTCCACGCTTCGAGACAGGGCGCCAACCGGAGCTCCTGCTCGGTTGCGAGACCGGACCTTAACAGCGTCAGTCGAAGCAGATCCAGCCTCCGGCTGCTTTCATCCGTCAGTCCGGGAAACCTGGAATATATCTCTTCTTCAGCTTTTACTTTCCAGCCACCGTTCGCTTTAAAAAGGAGCGGCTTTTCAAGGAGATAGGACAAAAAGGCAATCAGCAATGAATCATTCATCCACGGAATGCCCGGTTTTCCGGCCCCTCCCCCACCGATGGAAATTAAGTTGTCCAGACGGCTCGCCTTTTCGATTAAGTGTTTTGGAAGCGCGGGATTCAGGGAAATACGCCTTCCCTCACCCGCCTGATAATCATCCTCCGGGTATCGATAGATGAGCAGGCGGCTTTCCAGATTGAGCAGTTTTTCGTTTAAATCCATATATCCGAACTCGGGGCTCAAGAGAATTTGAAGCATCTCCAGTGTTGGATTCTCGAGCGCCCTTATGCCGCTTAATATCAATTTATCCTTTTTGTTAAGAAAGGCATATATCCTCGTTTGGACAGACTTGCGGCGAAGGAAGTGTACAAGGCTGTCTATCAGGGTATGCTTATTGAAAGGAGTCGAGATCTCACCGAGGTAATTCCTCATGATGTTGAAGAAGGTATCGTCAGGGAGGGTCAGCATTGTTTTTTTCCAATGCGCAGTATCGTTCATGTCAATTCCGCCTCATCCCAGAGCTCAATTGTATATTTATAGCCCTGCTCCGTAAGAAATTTCTGCCTGTTGCCTGCAAATCCTTCCTCCGATGTGGAGCGGGATACCAGCGAGTAAAAGCTTGAATTCTGCTTCTTCGGCCTTAGTATACGCCCCAGTCTCTGGGCTTCCTCCTGCCTGGAGCCGAAGGTTCCGGACACCTGAATCGCGACCGAAGCATCGGGAAGATCTATAGCAAAATTAGCTACCTTCGATACGACAAGCACCTTTATTGATCCCTCTCTAAAATTCTGGTAAAGGCGTTCCCTCTCCGGATTAGCCGTGGCGCCGGTTATGAGAGGCGCATTGAGAAATTCGGCAATCTTTCCGAGCTGGGCCAGGTACTGGCCGATTATAAGAATCGCTTCTCCCCTGTGATTTTCTATCAGCTCTTTCGTGATTGGAATCTTCAGAGGATTTTCCGAAGCAATACGGAACTTTTTCCTCCTGTCCGCCACAGCATAGGGAATTCTCAACGCCTTCGGCAGATCGACACGGATTTCGATGCACCGCGCTTCGGCGATCCAGCCTTTTGCCTCCAGTTCCTTCCACGGCACGTCGTAGCGCTTCGGTCCCACCAGAGTGAAAACCTCCTCCTCTCTCCCGTCCTCTCTTACCAGTGTTGCCGTAAGTCCCAGCCTTCTAACCGCCTGTATCTCCGCGGTAACCCGGAATACCGGAGCGGGAAGAAGGTGCACCTCATCGTATATTATTAGACCCCAGTTCATCTCGCTAAAAAGGTTGAAGTGGGGAAAATCATCCTCCTTTCGATTCCGCCAAACAATAATCTGATATGTGGCGATTGTTACAGGCTTTATTTCCTTCCTGTCCCCGGTGTATTCACCGATCTCTTCCAGGGTCAGGCTTGTTTTGTCGACAAGCTCATCCATCCATTGGTGCACCGACGCCACATTCGGCGCCAGGATCAGGCAGTGGGTTTTAAGACGCGCCAGTGCTGCAATCCCGATAATTGTCTTTCCTGATCCGCAGGGAAGCACAACTGTCCCAAAACCGGTGCCCGGAATACCGAGGCTTCCCCAGGCTTTCACCGCTTCAACCTGATAGTCCCTCGGTTGGAATTTTGTTCCGCGCAATCCTATTTTCCGCAGCTCGACAGGCAGGTAATCGCCTCGGACCAGGGGGGCTTCGTCTTTAACCGGGTAACCTATCTTAATCAGCTGCTGCTTAAGAGTGCCTCTGTCCAACAGTCTGAGCCAAAATCCGTTCTCACATTCGTTCAGAAGACCGGACACTTTCCTTGTTGCCTTCAGCTCTTCACGTATTTTCTCCTCACCAATTTCAAGAAAAAGCTTTCCCTTATCGTCAGTGGGAAGGAGCCGGAGTTTCCCGTAGCGGGCAATCGTCTCTCTGATGTTAAACAGGATATTTTCCGGAACGGGATAGCGGGAAAATTCCTCGAGAATATCCTGAATTCTGTGGGCGCCGATACCGGCCGAAGCGGCATTCCATAGGGAAAGAGACGAGATCCTATAGGTGTGCATATGCTCAGGGGATTTTACCAGCTCTGAAAAGAGTGCAATATTCGCCCTGGCCTCTTCGAAACCCGGGCTGTGGACATCGAGGAGCAGGGAGCTGTCACTCTGTACGATTAAAGGCTTTAAATCCAGGGTCATATACGACAAGAAATAATGGACAAATAAACTATTTCAGCATTATAATATAAATGAGAGGGGGGCGAGTCAACAATAAGAACGTGTATGCCGAATATACTACTGTAATGAACAGAAAAATTTTTCTCCTGCTGATTTTATGCCTGGCAGCTCACACAGCATCCGGAGAGGTAACTTTCTCCGGGCTTGACCTTTCGCCGGACAATCAGCTCCTCTTTAAAGCCTCGGTGGATCTGCCCGGTTACGGTAGTTATAATACCCTCTTCCTCTCCGACCTGGGCACGAAAAGTCTGCAGCAGTTGACTTTTTTTCCGGAAGAAATTACCTACCTCTCAGACAGCCGGCAGCTTCAAATTCAGAATCGTTTCGGAGTATTTCGTACCGATGACAACCTGGCGAATATCAAACCCGTTGACCTATTCCCGTCGTTTGTGAACGGGTATGAAATAGGCACCGGTAAAATCACTCCGATCCAATCTTCGCCGAACGGCAAATATCTGGTCTACACCCGTCCGACATCGGCGGCATACGGCGACCTGATACTCTTCGATCAGAGTGCATCGGAGGAATCTGTCATTTCGAAAAAGGTTGAGCTGTCTCTAAAGGAACCTAAGACAATCTGGTCGCCGGACTCGAAATTTCTCGTTTACAGCACAAGAGGTAATCTTTACTACTATTCACTGCGTCAATACAGTGAAAACCAGGTACTTTCGGAAGAGTTTCGCAAAATCGACAAAGGAACGGTCCACAGCGCGGTATGGGGAAAAGGCAACAACCTCTACTATGCAGTCAGGACCCTCGTGTACCGGATACACAGCAGCGAGTTTTTCACCAAGACCCTGTATACGGAGCTATTTCAAGCGGGACACATAGTGGGGAAAATTCCCTTTGAATTCAACAACAATTTCGACCGCTTCTGGATATCTCCGGACGGAAAGAAAATTCTTCTCAGCAAGGACAGCCGCAATCTCTTTCTCTACTATCTGAACGCAGAGGACTTCACCCGGGGGGTTGTAAAATCCCTTCCCTATCTCTATCTACCCCGAAACACACACATTGCAAAAGTCATCTGGTCGGAAAGCGGCATTATTACCCTGATGGCTGAGAGCATTATAAAGGGTGAAAAAAAAGCATCGCTTTACCGGCTATCTATTGATGAGGAAGGGCCGCAAAGCGCTTTCGAACAGAAAAAGGAAAATGCATTCACCGGTATCGTTCTTTCCCCAAAAGAATCCCGGGCGGTCGTGCTTAAACAGGACAGGATACTTTTCTACGACTACGACTCGTGGAAAAAAACCGG
>CBDUZM010000323.1:0-4521 GCA_965371685.1 uncultured Spirochaetaceae bacterium
AACCTGCGATAGGTAATCCCCATCGGCTTAACTCCTGACGTCTGTCTTCTTATCTACTATAACACTTATTTATATTTCCTGCATCTACATCCGGGGCTATTTGCTCGGGGTTTCCTCTCCGGTAACAATAGCTACGCTGGCGCTGGCGCCTATCCTGGTGGCGCCTGAGGCTATCATAAGCAGAGCGTCTTCATAACTCCCGACACCCCCGCTGGCCTTCACACCCATCTTGGGACCGACTGTCCTTCTCATGAGGGCGACATCGTGTGCAGTCGCCCCCCCCGAAGAGAAGCCTGTCGAAGTCTTGACATAATCGGTTCCGGCCTTTTGGGCGATCTGGCAGGCCATAACCTTCTCGTCATCTTCTAAGAGAACTGTCTCGAGAATAACCTTGAGAACGGTTGTGCTTCTTGTAGCCCTCCGAACGGCGCGGATATCCTCTTCAACGGTTTCATATTGCCCGGATTTCAGCGCTCCCACGTTTATCACCATATCGATTTCCTGGGCGCCGTCTTCAATGGCCCGCCGTGTCTCAAAAGCCTTGCTGCGGCTGTCCATGGCGCCGAGGGGAAAACCGACCACGGCGCATACCTTTACCCCGGTACCCCGAAGCTTGCGGGCGCAGAAGGCGACCCGGCTCGAGTTGATGCAGACAGAGTAGAATTTGTATTGAACGGCCTCACTGCATAATTTTTCAATCTGCTCTTCGGTGGCGTCAGGCTTCAGCAAGGTGTGATCGATGTAACGGGCCAGGTCGGCAGGCGCCGGTTTATCAACGCCCGGAATCCCCTGCGTCTCCCCCGGCGCCGGACCGGTATCCGGCTGCGCGGGCTCGGTCTTCTGAGCGGCCGGGGTTTGAATTTTCGACATCACCTCGCGCGTGATTTTTTCAATGAGCTCCTTCTGATCCATAGTAACTGTCCTTTCTCTCTACTGCCATGATCTTATTTATACGGCCCCAATGTCTTCCGCCGGCGAATCTCAATTCCAACCAGAGCTTCACCATGGTGCACAACTCTTCGGGCTGGTGCAGGGGGCCGCCCAGGGTGAGCACATTGGCGTTGTTGTGCTCGCGGCTGTTCCGGATGGTCGTAAGGTCGTAACAGAGAGCCGCCCGTATGTTCCGCACTTTGTTGCAGACCATGGACGATCCAATACCGGCGCCATCGATCATAATGCCTCTGTCACACTCCCCGCCGGCCACCTTTTTTGCCACCTTTACAGCGAAATCCGGGTAATCGACGCTCTCTTTGTTATGAGTGCCAATGTCACTTACATGATAACCCAGGGTCTTGAGAAACACTTTGAGGATCTCCTTGGCCTCGTAGCCTCCATGATCGGAACCCAGGGCTACCCGGCGAACCGTGTCCCTGGTATTCACAGTCTCGTCCTCACTCTTCTCCGAGATCTCCCGGGTAATGCTCCTGATTATTTCTCCGGCTTCTGACATTCCTTTTGCACCTCGTCTACGATTCCTACGATTACCGTTCTCACCGGCGCCATGTTGTCTCCTATAATCATACGGGCGGAATTTCCTTCCTCCAGAACCAGCACAGTATCTCCGTCTCCCGCCTGGACTGTGTCCAGGCCTAAGAAAGTCTTGCCCATCGGGTTGCCGTCGGGGTCTACGGGCTGAATAATAAGGATCTTGAAGCCTTCATAAACAGCGAGTTTCACAGTAGACACCACATTGCCGATAACGCGTCCCAGGATCAAACCTTTCCCTCCGTATCTACGCGGTCTACAATACCCATAATAGCCGAGTCCGACGGATTGAACCAGTCGGCAAGTCCGAGGGCCGCCTCCCGTCCGCCTTCGTAAAAGACAGTGTCTCCTTCTCCCGCCTGCACAGTATCGCAGGCCACGAGGGGCTGTCCGGAGTCCTCAAGCTTTTCTGTCAGCGGCTGCACGAGGAGGAGTTTGATTCCCTCGAAGGACTCCACCTTCCTCGTACAGACGACCCTGCCGATAACTCTTCCCAGCTTCATGATCCCTCCGTATCATACGATTCGAAAATAATCCACCAGAGTACACCGCCTTTCCCGTGTAAAGGTGCTGGCCCGCGTCAGGCCGTCGCCGGTGGGACTGGCTATGGTAAAGGAGGTATAACCGGCGCCTCCGTGCCCCAGCCCGCAGTAGCAGGGGCCGTTCTTGACGAAGAGGGAACAGCTCATAACCTTTGCCATGCGGGAGAGCTTTTCGATGTTTCTCGAATGCATGACGGCAGTATGGCGGAACCCGTGCTCACACTCAAGTGCTGCATCGATGGCTGTATCTACGCTATTCAGCCTGACCATCGGCATAACCGGCATAAGCTGTTCGGTCCAGACAAGAGGATGGTTTTTTGGAACCTCACAGAGAAGAATTTTGGTGGATTCAGGAACATCTATGCCTATCTCCCTGGCGATGACAGAGGCATCCTTCCCCACAAACTTCTTGTTGGGGAAACCTTCCTTAGAGGGTCCTCCCGGCTCGGCAATCACCATCTCCGTTATCTTTTCCGTTTGGGCCTGATCCAATTCAAAAGCCCCGTTTTTTTTCAACTCAAGCTTAAGGCTGTCGGCGATCTTATCCACGGCCAGGATCTCTTTTTCACAGATGCAGACGATGTTGTTGTCGAATCCGGCGCCGTTTACAACGTCTCGTCCCGCCTTAGCGAGATCAGCTGTTTCGTCTACCACGCACGGCGGGTTTCCCGGTCCGGCTGCTATGACCTTTTTCCCGCTGTTCATCGCTTCTTTGACCACACCCGGTCCTCCGGTGACAACGAGCAGGCACACACTCCTGTGCTGCATGAGCCTCTGGGCTGATTGGATGGTGGGATTCAATACACCGGTCATCATGTTCTCCGGGCCGCCGGCCTGAACCACGGCCTTGTTGAGGATGGAAATGACCAGGGCGGATACCTCTTTTGCTGAAGGGTGCACATTGAAGACTACGGAATTACCACCTGCGATCATTCCGATGCTGTTGTTTATGATAGTGGCTGTCGGGTTGGTGGAGGGGGTAATGGCGCCGACAACGCCGTAAGGCGCTCTCTCGATCAGTGTCAGGCCGTGATCGTCGGTGTAGCTGACCGGCTGCAGATCTTCCGTTCCCGGAGTTCGGAGAGCGGCTACCCTGTTTTTGATGACCTTGTCCTTCCAGTTTCCCATACCGGTCTCTTCCACAGCTTTTTTTGCGAGAAGCTCCAGGTTGACGCAAACTGCATCGCGCATGGATTGAACGATCCTGCCGCGGGTTTCGAGCTTCATGGCCATTAGCTCGAGGTGACTTGTTTCCGCCGCTTCGACGGCGGAATCTATATCAGGAAAAATACCGCTTCTTCCCATATCAAGATTATTAATAACATCGGTGACCAGCTGGCGGATGTCCTGTTCTGTAATATTCATTTCTTACCCTCGGTAAATCCCTTGATAAAAAAAGGCTTAATGTCAGGATGGGGTTTAGGGATGACAATATCCCTGCAGAGCAGTCCTTTACTCCTGACAAGCTCTACTCCCGCCTGCATGGCGGCTTCAACCGCATCGATGGCGCCGATCATTTTAATATAAGATTTTCCCCCCATGCCGGTTGCCAGCTTAATTTCCGATATCAACACATCCGCAGCTTTCGCCGCTGCATCCCCCGCTTCAATGCCCGCTGTGACCGAGAACGATTCAATAACACCGACGGCATCCCATATTTCAACGTCAACCGGACCGTGAATGGCCGGTATTATGGATGCGTGAAGGTTGGGAATAAACAACTCGTCCACGATATGCCCTCTTCCTGTTTTTTTTCCCGCTGCGAGTGAGGCTTCAACGGACGCCACATCCCCCTCAATAAGGATGACAAATTTGCCCGGACAGATGGTATTCGCCTCCACTATAGTGACCGGCGCCATCTTAACCATGGCATCCATTGTCTGAATACCGGCGGCAATGCTGTTCAATTCCAATACTCCGAGTACTGTTTTTTCATTCATCCTTCCTGCCGGTTTATCCAACGATAATAATCCTGTCCCGGTCTATTATTTCTACTCTTCCGCTGATGCCGGAATGTAACCCTTCAGCCACTTCCATGCCTTCGGTTACCATCTGTCCAACGCGGACAACGGGATTCGCACTCCGGCCGTTATGCTGATCGAGCAGCAGCTCGATCCGGTCCGGATTCCCATTTTCCCTGTACCTGAATTCCGCGTCGGCATACTCTTCCAGCTGCAGACGCTGGAGAATCCGGGAAACGGGGATTCTTCGTCCTTCTCTTAAATCAGATGGTTCCACGGGGGATGGTTTAAGAATGGGCGGTTTGAGACCTCTCTCCGCCAATCTTTTTTTCAGCTCTGCAATCAACGCCCTTGGAGACAATCCCATAGGGCAGGCATAGTATTCGCAGAGACCGCATTCGGTGCAGAAAAAGGCAGTCTGCAGGTCCCCCGTGTCCAGGCCGTAGCAGATCTGCCGGACAATTTGGTGGGGGGAGAGGTTGTAGCCCAGCAGATGACTCGGGCAGTAAGCAGTGCAGAGGCCGCAGCCCGAG
>CBDUZM010000324.1:0-4503 GCA_965371685.1 uncultured Spirochaetaceae bacterium
CTGAAGAAACGACGTTTTCGCTTACCGGTGTAGCGGTTTTCTTTTCAGCTTCCGAATCAAAATGTCTCTCAATAGTGGGCGTCGTTTTCGTAAATTCCCCTTCATGGCTCGAGTCTTCGACAGGCTCACCCACCGCCTTCAGCCCTCCGGTGGTCTTTGTCGGAATATCTCCATAGGGGTCGTCGCCTGCCAGTTTGCGATCGACCTCGTCTGAGCTCACCCCCCAGGGTGATGCCGCTGTTTTAGGTTGGGTAAGGTCTTCGTCCGGCTTTACCGGTTTCGAAGCAATTTTTGTCGGTGTCCCGGAAGCAGTCTCAGGTGTTTCCCGGGCTTCGGATACTTTTGTAGATGCTTCCGGCTCATGCGAAGGAGGCGTTATTGCCTTTACCGCCTCTGCCGGGCCTCCCAATTGGATTACCAGAGGTTCCAGCTTTGCAGGCGGTTTTTCCTGATTAAAAACTCCAAGGTAGTCGAGGAGCATGAGAAATGAAAAATGAATGATGATACTCAGCAGGATACTGATGAAAAATCTGATTAGGTTAACTGCCCTGTATGTGGCGGGAAACTTCATCAATTCTCCCTGGTTCTCAAATTAATTCCTCTGTACCCATTGATCCTAAGAATGTCCAGTACACTCACCAGCAGCTCGTATGGTATGCTTCTATCACCCTCGAGAATAACGGTTTTTGATGTTTCCTCCGCCGGCATCTCTTTTAAACGGGCATCCAATCCATTCAGATCGTATTGCTCCTTGTTCAAATATAACTCATTCCTGGAAACCACGGTTATTACGATCTTTGACATTATTACAGACTCGGCGCTGCTGGACTCCGGGAAAATCAGATCTATTCCAGGCGTCAGGATAAAAGTCGTGGAAACCATGAAAAAAAGAACAAGTTGAAAGACCACATCGATCAGGGGAACCAGACTGACATCCACGCGGGGAGAGAGCCTCTTCCTGAATATCATCTGCCTGCCCCTTTTAAAATGATAATCATCTCGTTTACCCTATTTTCCAATTGAATAATCATATGGTTCACCTTGCCTACCAGGTAATTGTAGAATCCAAGTGCGGGTATGGACACGATAATACCCGCTGCCGTGGTCAGCAGTGCTTCTGAAATACCTGTGGCGAGCATTCCCGGGTCCCCTCCCACGGCGCCGAAGCTGCCGAGAACGCCGAAAGCCTTTATATTACCCGTAACAGTGCCGAGAAGCCCCAGAAGAGGCGCTATATGGGCAATTGTACCCAGGGTGGAAAGCGACCTCTCAAGCTTGGGTACCTCCTGGCTGGCCGCTTCAAGAATTAATTCCTTTATTACATGCCTTTCGTAGCGTTGGTTCTCAATACCCACCTTCATCAAATTTGTAAAAGGCGAAGGATTGTTCTCGCATATGGACAGGGCTTCATCGTAATGTCCTTTCTCTAGAGTTACCTTCACCCGATTTATCATCTTCGTTTCATCTACGCGAATTCTCCGGAAGTATATAAGCCTTTCAATGATAATCACCACGGCTGCAAAAGAAATTGCCAGGATGAATACCATGATTATCCCGCCTTTAACAAATAAATCCAGCATAAACTTCTCCTCCTGTCATAGTCTTATCTCAACAACTACGCTCCCTCTCATTCCCGGCTCTTCGAACGGGTAATGGCTGTAGTTTGGTTCGCTGCTCAAGAAACGCAGAAGATCTTCCCCTGCAATTTTAACGAAGATCGGGTCGGTCAGGTGAATTGTACCCGACAACCCCATTTCCGGCATTTGAAAACCACCGCCGATCAGGTTCTCGAATAAAAGGGAAACCTCAAAACGCAGCTTATCATTTTCATCGGATAACATTCCTTCCAGGTGTAAAGTATCCGCAGGTATAATATCGGTGGGGAGCGGTATCAGTTCGACCTTCCATTGAACGGCGAATTCTAATAAATCGTTCCTGTTCCATCTGAGCCCTAAATCCATATAAAGACTTTCCGCTTTACTGTTGGTAAAAGGATAAAGACCCTTTATGGGATCGAGTTCGGCTGGCGTTGATAAAGGATAGAACAGGCGGGATTTATCTTCATAAGCCAGACTGCCGTTCAGAACCCAACAGGCGCCTATTCTCCCCATCAAAGAGGCTTCGGCGAACCATCCATAGCTGTCCCCCTGTAAGCTCTGGAGATAAGCGCGCGGGTAACTCTCCAGAAGATCGCCTGTATAAATCTGTTCGACGCGGTAACCACCAATTAAACGGAAACCTAAAAAAGGCCAGGGGATACCGCTTAACTCGATCCGGAACGGCGCCTGGTTGCCTGCAGAAGCACTCCAGAAGTATCCCCCTTCTCCGGCAATGGATACTCCGAAAGGTAAATCCCAGCTCAGATATGCGTCGGCGCGAAAGCTGTGTGAAATCAAATCGGAGGCAAGCTGTAAGTTGCTGAAACCGTATTCCAGGCAGGTACCGATCTTAAAAGATGTCCAGCTCAATCCTGCTTCCAGTCGGGGGTGAAGCCTGAACTCTCCTTCCAGGTCAGGGGAAATCCCTGTCTGAAGAGACGATGAATAGAGAGCGGGCAGAGACAGCTTGAGCCCGAATAAATCCGACCAGGATCTGGAAAACTCGGCTTTGCCCTTAAAACTACGTATAATCCTGCTGCGGTATATACCCCATCCCTGCTGCCCTCCTTCCTCCTCGCGGTAGCTTCCTGAAAGCTCGGTATTAAAACCCGAGCTGCCTAATTTCAATGTTCCGAGAAGCTCATCTTCCCGCATATAGTAGCCCGAACCCGGCGGATGGGAAGAAAAACCATCCATCTGCCTGTGTATGAACTGCATATTAAAACGCGGTTTATCCCCGAGCTTATAAAGGGATATTTCACTTAACAATAGATTTTTATTCCCCAATCCCAGTATGACTTCAGCCAGAAATGGAGACTCCCCGTATTCCGGAGCATCGAGCGGCGGCATCGTCAGTACCGGATCCAGATTAAGCACTACGGCGGCGCCTGGCAGAGGGATTTCCCCTTCTCTGGCCAGTAAGCTTTCCTCTTCGGGTAAACCACCCGCAATTTGAACCTCGCCCGTGTCGGCCAACTGTATTACCACATCGGGAAGAATTAACACAGGTTCTTCGGGCTCTACCCATCCTTCGGCTTCCTGGCCGAATAGAGTGAATCCCGCCAGGATCGATGTCAGCAGAAAAATACCTGCGATTGTCAGCGCTTTCATTTCAATTCCTCGATCAGTTTTATCCCTTCCGTCACCCATTGGGAAGATGGGAAGTTTTTCGAAAGCCGATCGACCAGCTCCTCTACCTCTTTTGTCATCCCCGACCACGCCATCATTTCTGCAGCCCTGAAAAGGGAATACGCTGCCAGATCCTTGTTGCCGGGATCAATTAACGCGGCTTTTAAAAATTCATTTCCCGCCCGTATCAGATCTCCCTTCCTGAAAACGTACTCACCCAGAAGGAATTGCGCTTCCATGGCAGTACTCTTGTCATCAACCGCTAATATTTTCTTGAGCATGGGCTCCACTGAATCGAGCTGTGTTCCCCCTGCTCCCAGCAGGAGTCTGACATACTCGATCATTGCCTTTCTGCCTTTTAAGCTCCGGGCGCCTTCGTTATCTATTATGACGGAAAGCTCCGCTTCGCGGGTCGATTTTCCGTCGATAAGATATCCGATCTCCCTGATATATCGGGCAACATTCATCCGTCTTGCCTGATCGGGATACTCCTTCTCCAGTTTCCGAAGCAGATCGAGTGCGGTTTTATAATTTCCGCTTTCCCTGTATACGCTTGCCGTCTTCTCAATGGCTTCGGGACGAAAGGGACTTTCGAGGTATTCCTCTATTATAATTTCCCAGTAAAGTACGGCGCCGAATTTTTCTCCGAGTCTGTGGGAAGCCACGCCGCCCCAGTACAGGGAAGCATCCACAAGGCTTCCTTCGGGGAAACGCACCCGGTATTCATAAAATGCATCTCTCGCATTCTCATCCAATCCATTGGCTAAATATATTTGGCCTCTCCGGTACAGTGCTTCCTCTATCAAGGGGCTTTTCGGATATCTGTTAAAAAGGGAAAGATAGTAATCGGCTGCCGCTTCAATCTTTCCCTCTTCGGCTTCAATCGTGGCAAACTCGTACAGGGCGTCGTCCGCAACTGAAGAGTTGGGAAATTTCTTATAAACGCCGCCGAATATTCCCTTTGCCTTTTCACTATCCCCCAAATTCTTGTAACACTTACCGGCCAGAAAAGAGGCCCTTTCAATGTAGCTTCCCTTCCCATACTCAGCGAGCTTTGTGAAGAAAGTAAGAGCTTCATTGTATCTGCTCAGGCTGTAGTAGCTCCATCCCGCCAGGTAGACGGCTTGAGTATAGAGCTCATGATCAGGGTAAAAATCTTAAAAATTTGAGCATAAACGCCCTGACTCGTCGAGATTCCCCACCTTGTAATGAGCCCATCCCGCATAATATAGGGAGTAAGGAAGTACGGAGGCAAGGCTTTCCGGGAGTACCGCGT
>CBDUZM010000325.1:0-4495 GCA_965371685.1 uncultured Spirochaetaceae bacterium
ATCCGTATCTTTGATTTTATTAATTCGCCATTAAATTGGGTTGGTTTACTAAACCTGCGATAGGATAGTAATTATCCCATAAAAACTCTACCAAATATCCTGCATATCATCAGCATCCAGATTGCTCTCCATGAATAGATCCGTCACCGCGCTCATATCATCGAAGTAGATGTAATACCTGCCCCATGATTCTTCCAGATCGCATTCAACCTTTAATCCCAAAACTTTTAATCCATTCCGGTTGGAATAATGGTAGTCTGTCTGGGCAATATGCGGCGGCACCGCTACCGTCATCTTTTTCCACCCTGTGAAGTTTAATTTACCCAGGGTAAGCTCCTGGTGGTTCCCGAAATAATCTGAAATTATGACTTTCAGGAGATGATTGAAGTTTCTTCCGACAACCCAGACAGAGATAGTTTTACAGATACCTTCAATGGCTATCGGACGCATGGGATAAACATGAAACTGATTCATACCTCTTTTATAGAAATCCACCCGAACACCCAGAACATTCTTGCCTTCCGGAATACCGAGTTCAGCTTCGTCTTTCAACCGCTGCGCATCCAGTTCAACCCTGGCCGCTGGTTTACCCGCCAGCATTCGGGTCATTATCATCCCCTGATCCTCCATCATTCCGGAAAGCCAGAAACTGGCATCTTCGAAATTGGTAACTGTAACATCCGTAAGATGCTGCTGTGCCGACTCCATACCTACCTTGCTCGGATCCGGCTCTCCGACCGGGCGGCTCGTTTGAGCAAAGGATGATAAACAAATGATTATACCCAGTATTATAATCGAGCTGATTATTTTCATTCCGCTACTCCTTACCATTATTCTGAGCTCGTACCCCAGACCTGCTCCAACAGACCCGGACTGACCAATTCGTCACCATCGAACCGTGTCTGGAACATATCGGTCAGCACCTTCAGGTGGTCAAAATAGACGTAGAACTCATCGACCTTTTCATTCGGTGTCGTCCAAATCACGAATTTGGTTAAAACGAGAAACTTGAATTTCGGCAGATATCGCGTCGATTGGGGTATCGATGCCGGCATGACTACTCTCAAATTTTTCCAGCCGGGATACGTCAAATCCCCCATGCGAAAAGAGTGACCTATCCCACGGTAATCCTCAAAATGCGCATAAAGAGTGTAGTTGTGATTGGAGCCCCACACCCACATATCGAAATACTGCACACGACCCGGACTTTCGATAGGAGCGTGACTCCATTTAGTTCCCGTGGAGATATCCTCGTAGATAATCTCTTTTTCCGGCGTACCGGCATCCGCAGGACTTGCCGGAATAATTTCTATGTAGTTATAACCTTTTCGGTCAAAACTGGCTTTCACTCCCAGCAGTTTTAGCTTTCCTTCCGGATCTGTGAATCCAATCCCGTAGAGAGCGGCAGGGAAACCCGGCGCTTCAGCTACTTTCGGATACATGTCAACAACATTGCCGTTCTCATCGTATACCTTTTTTGTAAACTTACTTCCCCTGGCAATCCATCGGCTGGTGGGGTCGTCGTCAAAGGACTCTAGAACCTTGGCATCTAAATTTGCGGCAAGCTGATCCGAGAACACAGGAACAGCCAGCAACGCTAAAAAAAACAGACAGAAGAGAGTTCTTGATATCACCTTCATCATCTTCTCCTTTACACCAGCCATGGTTGTGAGCATACGGAACTCATTTTATAGGTATTGTCCAATAATAACCATACAAACCATATATGCGGCTGCGTGTGGAATAACGCGAATTCCTCTTAATTTAAAATTATATGTATTGACTATGCCTTTGTCAAATATTTTTCTTCAAAGGGAACGACTTCAAAAAGAGCGGTAAGAATATGTCGTTTCCTTCAGGCTGTCCCTTTGACTGCCTTTCTATACGTCTCTTCGGCAAGATAGGAACTACGAACATACGGGCCGGAAAATACTGTTTTAATACCCGCAGCCCGAGCTTGCTCTGCCAATTGCGAGAATTCCTCCGGTTTGTAATATTTTGCCACCGGGTGGTGGGCTTTGGATGGCCTAAGGTACTGACCGATGGTTAAAATATCGATACTGACAGCGGCTAAATCGGAAAAAAGTGAATCCAGTTCCTCCTCCCTTTCACCCAGTCCCACCATAATACTCGTTTTAATATTCTTACCACCGGTGCAGTGTTCCCCGGCCCACGAAAGAACTTCCAGCGATCTATCATAATCGGCGCCTTTTCGGACTAAAGAATAGAGAGACCTTACTGTTTCCATGTTATGACCAAACACCTCGATGGGAAGGCTCATAACCTTCTCGATCGCATCTCGCCTGCCTTGAAAATCGGGTACCAGCAGCTCTATCTTTATTTCAGGTATACGGCTTTTGATATCCTCTACTACCCTGACGAAGTGAGAAACTCCCCCGTCGGGAAGATCGTCTCGCGTAACTGATGTAATAACTATATAACTTAAAAGATTTTTTTCTACATATAAAGAAATCCGCTTTCCCTCCAGAGCTTCAGGCTCTGACGGTAATCCATGCTCCACGGCACAGAAACGGCAGTTTCGCGTGCACCGATCTCCCAGTATCATAAAGGTTGCAATACCGGCACTAAAGCATTCTGACAGGTTGGGACATTTGGCCGATTCACATACCGTATGCAAATTAAGGTTTTTTAGACCTCCCATAGTGCTCATAACCCGGGTCGACAGGTTCCTCTTCTTGCGAAGCCATTGAGGCCGCCGGTTATAACTCTGTTCTTTCCCCATGTTCCTTTCTCTATTCCTGCATGTCCTCAGACCATCCTGGTGCAGCGAGTTTCATCATTTCCGCGGCTTTAGCACTCAGCATTATCCGTGTAATACCCTGTATTCTTTTTGAACGCCAACCGTCCTCAGTGAGGTTTTCCAGGGCTGCTCTAAGTGTGGCTATATAATCTTCTTCCAGTGAAAGAGCAATATTCTCGGCGAAGGCGGTAGTTCGGGACCAGTCTTCGACAATAGCCATTCCTCCTTCTTTATCAAAAAAATCCAGACACACGGGTAGAAGATTATAGAGTTTTAAAAGGTATAAAAACGCTCCCTGTTTTTTCATCTCTTCGAGTATTGCACGCACTTTAATTCGGTCCTCCAAATCCTCTAATTCACGTTCTATCAGAAAATACTGCTCTGAACTCTCGAGAAATCCTTCAAGAAAAGCATCGATCTCCCTGTCGGCAGCTTGCGATTCACGGGAACGAAGAATGCCCAGCTTTTTAACTTCTTCTGCCGATATATTCAAGTCGGTTATTAACCTGCCCATCATCTCTCCCGCATCACGATAACTCTCGTATCTATCGAATGAGGCAATCAGAAGATTTTTCGGCTGCGCCGCCTTTAAGTCCAAATTTCCTATAAACAGAAATGGTAAATCCGGATTTCCTTCCGCCGATTGCAGAGCCAACTTCTGCATAAAGGGGTTGAGCACAATTAAATCTGCATTCCCCGGCTCAATGCCGGGAACCTGGGAACCCTCATTCCATACCCTCTCCATTCGCCATCCCTTACTCTGCAGCATCTCTCGAAGGCTTTCTTCAAAACCATCTCTCCCGGATAGGAACTCCCACCAGTACTCTTCGGTGTAGAAGATCAATACTCTCTGTCCGGAGCATGAAACTAAAAAGAGGAAGATGACGAATAGCAAAGATGTTTTAAGCGCCTGCCCTTTCATGTCGGTACATCTACTCTCTCAGGAAATACCAGAGACAGAAAGCGAGAATGAGCAACAGACCGGAGAAAAGCGAGGCCAGAGCCACACGATTGGTCTGATGCAGATAGCTCACCAAACAAGCTGCAAAAGGAAGAAGAAAAAAAGCGAAAGCGTAACCGGCCATCATGAAACCGTAAGAATTCAGGATCTTGATCAGGAAGAGAGCGGACAGCAAAATTAGTGCCATGCGTACAACCGGAAGGATGAAAATTTGGTAACCCGAGAGCTCACCGTTTAACTTAATAACTGTCTGCAAGGAAACAAGGCTGTAATAACCAACAGAAAAAAGGCTGAACTCGAGCAGAGTTGTCTTGTTTAGTTTAATAAGTCCTTGAAAGAGAATAAATCCTGCCACGGCAATGACGAAATATAGAAAATGTTCGGTAAAAAAGAGGTAAAAGAAATGCGAAGCCGGTTTATATGAAATTGAAATGAGCCGACCTAAGATGACACTGAGGATCAAAGCCGGCACAAAAGTGAGTGCACCCTTTCCGAAAAACTTTATCTGTCTCTTCGATTCATCTATATCTATCCTGTACAGGGAGGCTATTAACAAGCCGAATAAAGGAATTGATACCAGAGGGAATATTATCATCGTTTTTATCTACTCAAAACCTATAGCTCGATCCATGGCCTATAAAATAGCATAATAACTGTTTTTCGTCAAAGCTTGTCTTCTCCAAGAGGGTATATGACGCCACAGAAACCTTAAGTGCGTATTCACAATCCTAAAGGAACCAGCGTTTGAACCAGGAACGGATTCCCGTATTTTT
>CBDUZM010000326.1:0-4489 GCA_965371685.1 uncultured Spirochaetaceae bacterium
CTTCCCCGTCGACCAGGTGTAATGCCATTTCATAAAATGTAGAAGGAATTCCGAGATCCAGGTGCGTATCGTTGGCAAGAATCGGCTTTCCTGATGCAGTCAGTTCACCGGATATCACCCAGCTGTTTGTACCGAAGGATGATATAGGCGCCAATTCAAGCGGAGGCCGTTCTGCATTCCCTGAAGCCAGGCCCAGCTCCTCATCAGAAACGATGTACGGCATGACGTCGTCCCTGTAGCGCGATACAAAGTCCTCCATGCGGTAAAGGCCGGCCAGGAATACGCCATCCAGATCGTGACTCTCGTTGATCATGTTTGAACCGAGATTCTCCGCCATCATCTTGGCAAACACGAAGCTGTCCACGGGAGTCCAATCTTCCACCTCGGCTTCCACACCCATGATCTTGAGGAATGTGTATGCCAGTCCCAGCTTCTTCGGCTCTCGGCTTCTAATATATTCAGTCACACCGGCTGCGAACGCTTCGGCAATCTTCCTCGGCTCTCCGGTTATCTGTTCATACTCCTTCTCGGCTACACGGCGGTATCCCAAAGTACGGAAAGTGATGTCCGCGCTGAGTAGATCTTCTCCGAACAGCTCTGCCAGACGGCCGGAACCGGCCCTGCGGTACAGCTCCATCTGCCAGAAGCGATCCTGTGCCTGCACATAGCCCTGGGCGAAGAACAGGTCTTCCACAGTCTGTGCATAGATGTGGGGAACCCCGTACTTGTCCCGGACTACCTCCACCGGCTCCTTCAAACCCTCGATTGTGACGGAACCCGATTCTTTGGGAAAGGATCGCCGGGGAATTAAGACACAGCCCTCACATAAGATCAACAATAGCAGTAGAAACGCCGGCAGGAAAAGAAATTTCACCTTCTTTTTTGTTTTTTATGATATGCCTCCTGTTTATTAATTAGTACAATTATAATGCTACAAAATATTACACCCGATAGAAGGTGATTTCAACAATTAAATGCAGGAAATGGAAACACATCGGTCGGCATATTCACTTCCTACCCTTTTCTGAAATTCAAAATATTCCCGGTGTCATAATTCCCGTCATGAATAAGATGCACCTCGGCCTCTCTTTCCAGATAAAACCCGAGCTTTTTCAAATTTTCTCTAATCAATTTGATTTCAGCAGAACCCATATGCTTTGGATAGATGGAGAGAAGGGAATGAACTTTCATCACTTTATTGATCGATTCTAATAAATGCTTTCTCTCAGTCGCTGTGAAATAGTGGGAATGGAGCACATCGTAGAAAAGTACGACATCTAGAGAATCAGTGTTTAAATACAGCTTTAATTCTTTTAAGGATTGTACGGCGACAATATTATTAAGATCCATCGAAGCCGCTTTCTCAATAAGTTTATTAAAAACAGATCTATTTTTATCGAGGGCATAGACCCGTCCGGAATCTCCCACCACTTTGGCTGCAGGGATGGTATAGTGCCCGCCTCCGCAGCCGAAGTCTAAAACAAGGTAACCAGAGCGGAGACCGATATCCTTTGAAAATACCGCACCCTCTCTCTTATACCATCGCTGAAGATCGCCATGCATTCTGTTTCAAATCTCAAAAAAATATAATGAACATATTCTCACTTGTCAATAAATATAGTATATTTAGTGTATTAAGTCTAATGAGGTAAGTATATGAAAGCAGCAATATCGACTGATGGAGATCATGTTTCAGCCCATTTCGGGAGATGCCCTTCTTTTACAATTATTGATATTAAAGACGGTAAAATAAAAAATAGGGAAACTATCTCCAACCCAGGACATAATCCTGGTTTTATACCTCAATTTCTCCGTAAAAGAGGCGTTGAATGTATAATTGCCGGAGGTATGGGAGTAAGAGCAACAGGATTATTTAATGAAATGAATATTAATACCATTGTTGGGATAGCTGGGAAAATAGACAACGTTATAAGCCAAATTCTAAACGGAACACTTAAAGGTGGAGAGTCCCTTTGCAGGCCAGGCGCCGGCAAAGGATATGGTCTTGATAAAACAGCATGCGATCATACTTAATGTTTGAAGCAGTTGAAAATTCAAAAGCTCAAGTTATTTAGCTTAATAGAATGAATGCAATAAAAGAGTTATTAAAAAAGCAAGGATATTCTGATAAAGGAATTAGTTTTTATACCAATAAAGAATCTTTTGGAGAAATGAAAGATCCATCAATAAATTATTCATATACAGGACCATGTGGAGACACAATAGAAATTTTCATAAAAATACAGGACCATAAAATTATCGATGCAAAATTTTTAACCATAGGATGTATAGGCGCATTTATTGCCGGTTCGGCATTAACTAGTTTAATAAAAGGTAAATTGTTAGAAGAAGCAGAAATGATTGATGAAACTCAAATTAAAGAATATATAGGTAGAATACCACCTGAAAAATATGACTGTATTTGTTTAGCAAGAAGGACTTTAAACAAGGCTATAAAAAAATATAAATGCACAATCGTAAAAGATGAAATATAATATCTTAAAGGCGGTGTCATGATTGCTTTTGGACCTGTTCCCTCCCGGCGTTTGGGGCGCAGCTTGGGAATCAATAATATTCCCCCCAAGATATGCAGTTACTCCTGTGTGTACTGTCAGGTGGGCCGCACCTTGAACCTTGCGGCGGAGCGGCGGGTTTTCTACGAGCCAAAGGAAATCTTCAGCGCGGTTCGTGAGAAAGTTGAGAGCTCCAGGAAAAATGGTGAGTGCGTTGACTACCTTACCTTTGTTCCGGATGGAGAACCCACTCTGGACCTGCAGCTCGGTCGCAGTATTGAAATGCTCCGTGCCCTGGGAGTTAAAATTGCAGTCATTACAAACTCTTCCCTCATCGGGAAGGAAAAGGTGCGTGAGGACCTGTTAAAGGCGGATTGGGTCTCTTTCAAAATTGATTCGACGATAGAACAGATCTGGCGCAGGGCCAACCGGCCCCACCGGTCCCTACAGCTTGAAATTATTTTGGAAGGAATCAAAGCCTTTCATCAGGTTTTTGACGGCAATCTGGTGACAGAGACAATGCTGGTGAATGGAATAAACGACAGCGAAGATAATATTACCGCTGTGGCCGATTTTCTAAACCTCTTGCAGCCCTCCAGGGCTTATCTTTCCATCCCCACAAGACCGCCGGCGGAAAGGAGAGCTCTCCCTCCGGATGAAGAAGTTCTCAATCGAGCCTATAATCTTTTCAGCAAGAAAATAGACCATGTGGAATATCTCATCGGCTACGAAGGAGATGCCTTTGCCTCCACCGGTAATATCGAAGAGGACCTCTTGAGCATTACTGCTGTCCATCCCATGCGAGAGGAGGCGGTGAAGGCCCTGCTGCGCCGGACAGGAGAGGATACATCGGTTGTCGCTGGTCTGGTGGAACGTAACCTGATTCTGCAGACGGAATACGAGGGTAAAAAGTTCTATATGAGGCGATTCCCCAAACAGACCACTTCATAAAGAAATCATTTATGATTTCTTTCGGCTCAATGTAAAGGAAAAATAATGGGAAAAGAAAATATTGAGAAAAACCAGAGTTCATTTCAGGATTATACAATCGTTGCCTGTGGAACGATGAAACTAGAGCTAAATCATTTAAAAGAAACAGGATTTTTGGATGCTCGAAAAATACTGTATACGCAACCCGGAAGGCATGAAGTTCCCCGAGAGCTGGAAAGCCAGATTATTAAACAAATAGCCAATGCCAAGAAATATTCCGACAACATCATAGTTGTTTACGGGGGCAAGTTCTGTTATATGAACGCAATGGCGCCTATGCGGACCATCGATGATATCATTCAGGAACAAGGGGCGGGAATCTCCAGAATCAACGCTACCCACTGTGTTGACATGCTTGTCGGGTCTGAAGAAAGAAAAAAGATCAGTAAAGGTGAGAAAGTATTATGGTTTACACCGGGTTGGGTACTTTACAGGTACCATGTATTCCAGGACTGGGACAAAGGCAAGGCAAATGAGCATTTTCCTCAACATAGAGGAGGAGTCATCTTACTTGACGGGGTTAACTTTTGGAATGCATATTCTGAAGAGCACCCGGAGGATATTCTCGATTTTTTCGATTGGATGGGAATTCCGATCATAACCCATGAAATCTCCTTGAATCGATTTAAAAACCTGCTCATAGATATCGTTCAATCAGCTTATCCCAAAGAAAAGAATTGAATACAAGCCGACCATAAGTCCTTACTGTAAATCATGGCCAAGTTGATTGACCGGGTATACGAGGTCGATCCTTCTACATGCATCCTTTGTAGTCCAGAAAAGCGCACTCAACTGTGACCGGCTTTCGCCGCCGGTATGCGCAGGATTGTCTTCAGCCTTTCCGGCGGCACGCGGCGCGGGTCCGAAAGGTAGATCTCGTGATGATATCCACTAAACGTTAATCCCTGATCCCCGGCGAACGCCTTCATCTGTGCAATTGTCTCGCCTTCCTTCTCGTATGGACCCACGTGGAGCACCTGCACGCA
>CBDUZM010000327.1:0-4479 GCA_965371685.1 uncultured Spirochaetaceae bacterium
CCTCCCGCATTGCCAAACCCGTTAAAGCCCTGATGGCGGAAAACGAAAAGATCAGGAAACGCCGTTTTGACGAAGTGAGGCCGCTTGAGACCAATATCATTGAACTTGCAGAGCTCTCCGATTCACTGGTTTCGATGTCGGAGAGCATCCGCGCCTATCAGGAGTCACAAAAAGAGCTGATGGATTCGTTCATCAAACTGATCGCCGATGCTATCGATGCGAAATCACCCTATACCGGAGGGCACTGTAAGCGGGTGCCTGTCATCGCCATGATGCTGGCCAGGGCAGCCAGCGACAGGAATGAAGGGAGCTTTAAAGATTTCAGATTTGAAAGTGAAGATGACTGGCGGGAGTTTGAGATAGGGGCATGGCTGCATGACTGCGGAAAGATCACGACCCCTGAGTATGTGGTCGACAAAGCAACCAAGCTCGAAACCATCTACAACCGTATCCACGAGATCCGTAGCCGATTTGAGATGATCTGGCGGGATATCGAGATCGAGTATTATGAACGGATTATCAAAGGAGAGGATAAAACGGCGCTGGAAGAGTGGAAAGCACAGCAGCACCGTTACCTGCTGGATGATTTTGCTTTCATCGCCGAATCGAATATCGGCGGGGAGTATATGAGTGATGAGAAAAAAGAGCGCATCCGCTCTATCGCCAAACATACATGGGTACGGCACTTTGATGACCGTTTAGGTCTTTCCGATGCCGAACTGATGCGCTATGCGGGGGTAGAAAAACGTCCGGTTCCGGCAGTTGAACAACTACTAAGTGACCGTCCCGAACATCTGATCGAACGTGTCGGTTTTGATGCTGATGCCTACCGAAAGGATGGATTCAAGCTGGAAGTGCCCAAATACCTGTGCAACTATGGCGAGATTTATAATCTCTGCATCGAAAAAGGCACGCTGACTGACGATGAGCGTTTCAAAATCAACGAACATGTGATCAAGAGTATTAAAATGCTCGAACGTCTTCCCTATCCGGAACACATGGCCCGGATACCCGAATATGCCGGGACACACCATGAGACAATGATCGGTACCGGCTACCCGCGGCGGCTCACCAAAGACGACCTCTCAGTCCCGGCGCGCATTATGGCGATCGCCGATATCTTCGAGGCACTCACGGCATCAGACAGGCCTTACAAAAAAGGGAAAACACTCTCCGAGGCAATTAAAATCATGAGTTTCATGAAAAAAGAAGAGCACATTGATGCAGAACTGTTTGAGCTCTTTTTGCGTTCAGGCATCTATGAGGAGTATGCCAAGCAATACCTTAAGTCTGAGCAGATCGATGAGGTCGATTTAGAGGCGTATTTAAGCTGAAGCGGTTTGTCATACAGCTCAATGCTGAAAGTTAATGTGTCTTGAAGGGACTTTTATAATTTCAGTTAAATATAGAAAACATGTCGTGTTTGATAGCCAGGGACTCGGGATAGAGGCGTTCCGCCTGTTGATCCCTGTATGAAAAAGTCTGGACTGACGGCAATGATTATATCTTTACAAATGACCGTTTCTTCGATCCGAATCAAAATGCAGGGCCCAACTGGACCCCTTTGAAAAGGCGCCCGTAAGCAACTAAATACACATCATATAACCAACTCATATCATAATGTAATTATTCGGATGGAGCTTAAATCCTCATCCAAAATCATCCGACCCGTGTTTCATTTTTCTCATGGATGATTACCATATTTTTAGCTTGTATCGAAAATGGTATTATGCAAAAATTATAATTTCCAACAATAACAAATAAACCATCCGCATGAAACCGAGAAAGGAGGCCGGATGTGATACACGAATTCGAAGCCGTGGTCATCGGGGCCGGCGGAGCGGGTTTGTACGCCGCTCTCGAAGCCAGTAAAAAAGCGAAAACAGCCGTTCTTTCGAAAGTTTACGCCATAAGGAGCCACACGGGCGCGGCCCAGGGGGGGATCTGCGCCGCGCTGGGCAACGTGGAAGAGGACAAACCGGAATGGCACGCCTTCGACACGGTCAAGGGCGGGGATTATCTCGTGGACCAAAACGCGGCGCTCATCCTCGCGGAAGAGGCAGTGCAGGCCGTGTACGATCTCGAAAACCGGGGACTGCCCTTCAACCGTACACCCGACGGGCGCATCGATCAGCGACGGTTCGGCGGGCACACCCGGAATTTCGGCGAGGCGCTCGTGCGAAGGGCCTGCTACGCCGCGGACCGGACCGGCCACATGATACTTCAGACGCTCTATCAGCAGTGCATCAAGAACCAGATCACCTTTTTTGACGAGTTCCAGGTTGTGGACGTTGTCATGGACGGCAGAAAATGCGGCGGCGTGGTCGCGGTGGAACTCGCCACCGGCGACATTCACATCTTCAAGGCCAAAGCCGTGTTCTTCGCAACCGGCGGGTTCGGCCGCATGTTCCGGATCACGTCCAACGCTTACGCCAACACGGGAGACGGACCCGCCGTTCTGGCCCGGCGCGGGGTCCCGCTGGAAGACATGGAATTCTTCCAGTTCCACCCAACGGGAATCAAGGGCATGGGCATCCTGATTTCGGAGGCGGTGCGCGGAGAAGGAGGCATCCTCCGAAACCGGTACGGCGAACGCTTCATGGAGCGATACGTACCGACCCTGCTCGACTTGGGTCCGAGGGATATCGTTTCCCGCTCCATGATCACGGAGGTCAGGGAAGGAAGGGGAATCAGAGGGGACGGAAAGATCGACGATTATCTCCATCTGGACGCCACTGAAATCGGCAGAGAAGTGATCCTGGCCAAGCTCCCGGACATCACCGACTTCTGCAAGACATACCTGGGAGTCGATCCGGCCGAAGGTCCCATTCCGGTCCAGCCCACGGCTCACTACGCCATGGGCGGTCTCCCCACGGATGTAAATGGCCGGGTCTTCGCGGACGGCTTAGGGGGATTCTACGACGGTCTGTATGCGGCCGGCGAATGCGCGTGCGTATCCGTCCACGGGGCCAACCGGCTGGGAACAAACAGTCTGCTGGACCTGGTCGTCTTCGGTCGGCGGGCGGGAATCCACATCGCGGATTACGTAAAGAACGCCGATCCGCTCGCTTTCGGCAAGAACGTCGCGGAGCCTGCGAAAAAACGCATTGCGGAGCTGACCGACGGAAAAAAGGGGCCGCACGGGGAAAAAATTCGGGAGAAAATGCAGTTTGAAATGATGGAGAACGTCGGCGTGTACCGTAACGAAACAGACATGGCCAAAGCTGTCGACGTGTTGCGGGAGCTTCGCGAAGAGTACGGAAAGGTGCGCGTCCAGGACCGAAGCAAGGCCTTCAACACGGATCTGTTGGAGATCCTGGAATTGGGGAACCTTCTGGACTTGGCCTTGATAACCGCCGAATCTGCCAGGAACCGGAAGGAGAGCCGTGGCGCTCATTCCCGGGAGGACTATCCGGACCGGGATGATGAAAACTGGCTCAAGCACACCCTTGCCCGGCTGGATGAAGACGCTGTCCGGATCGATTACAAACCGGTCGATCTTTCCCGCTGGGAGCCGAAACCTCGAACGTATTAGAAAAGGAGGGCGAATCATGAAAATCATCCTCAATATCCAACGATTCAATCCGGAAACCGATGCCGAGCCATATGTGGAAAAACATGAAATCGAGGTCGAGCCCACAGACAGGGTCCTGGACGCCTTGATGCATGTCAAGGAATATCGGGACGGGAGCCTGGGTTTCCGGAAAAGCTGCGCGCACGGCGTGTGCGGGTCGGACGCAATGCGGATCAACGGAAAGGACTGCCTGGCCTGCAAGACGCTTGTGCGGGATGTTGCTAACGCTAACGGGGCGGAGATCGAGATCAAACCTCTAAAACATTTCACCGTCTTGCGGGATCTTATCGTAGATCAGACAGGATTCTTCGAGAAGTACCGATCGGTGAAACCGTTCCTGATCAACGACGATCCCGTCACGGAGAAGGAGAGGATCCAGACCCCCGAGCAACAGAAGGCCTTCGACGATCCTACAAACTGCATTCTCTGCTCCGCTTGTTTCTCTGCCTGCCCGGTGCTGTACGAAAATCCGGACTTTCTCGGTCCGGCGGCCATCGCCCAGGCCGGCAGGTTCAACGACGACAGCCGGGACAAAGGGTTCGCGGAGCGGCTATCGGTTCTGGATTCTCCGAACGGTGTATGGCCGTGCAAGAACCATTTCGAGTGTACACGGGCCTGTCCGCGAAATATTAAGATCACGAAACTGATCAACCGTACCAAGACAAGAATTAAAAAACATCGAGGTGAAAAAAAGTGAATCGTGAATCCGGGAACCGGATCGGATGAACACCGATTGATTGATGAAAAGGAGACGAGTATGAAAAAAATTTTGATCGCATACGACAGCAAAACGGGCAGGACACAGAAGATGGCGGAAACCAGTGCGCAGGGCGTCCGCGAAGCCGGAAAAGAAGCGGTCGTTCGGCGCATCGGGGAGATCGGGAACGAAAAGGAACTTGAAGGAT
>CBDUZM010000328.1:0-4476 GCA_965371685.1 uncultured Spirochaetaceae bacterium
TGTTTATAGCGCTACAGAGCTCGAGCCGGCCGTGGAGAGAGCAGCATAGGCCGGGTTTGCCTTTCAGCCAATCCAGGACTTTACTGCTGCCCGGCTCGTTCAAATAGCATTTCACAATATATGATGTATCAAGATAGCACATCTAATCTTCACGATCCTGTGATATCAATTGGGTGGAATCAATATCGATCTGCGGCAGGGAGTCGGCGTTCCGTTTCGGAAACGCCGCAGTTTCCAGCTCTAGCTCCGAGTATTTTTTCAATACTGCTATCTTCTCGCCTCGATCCGTAATAACCAGGGTCTCCGTTCCGGTTTCCCTTACCAGTCTTCCGGTTCTATCGTGAAGTTCCTTGATAGTAATAATTTTCATGTAATAAAAGTGTCACTAATTACACTTTTTGTCAAACAGCAAAGCTCCCGAAGTGGAGATGTAATGGTGTCATACAGCACCCGGATCAACGGCATTTCGATGCTGTTTCCGTAATAAGATCCCAACCCTCGTCCACATGCCTCTGTGTTACGTAAGTCTGGCCTACTACGAAACGTATCGTGTATTTGCCGTCGAGTTTTGTGTGAGTGAAATAGATTTTTCCGGTATTATTGAGCCTTTCCAGGAGCTCTGCATTCAGATGATCCAGCTTTTCAAGATCTGAAATTCCTTCCGGCTTATAGCGAAAGCACACCGTGTTCAAGGGTACCGGCGCCAGCAATTCGAAATCTGGGGATGTTTTTACCCTTTCGGCAATTGTTTGAGCCATTTTCAGGTGAGAGCGAATCGTTTCCTGGATACCACTGACACCAAAGGTACGGATCACGAACCAGAGCTTCAGCGCCCGGAACCGGCGTCCGAGCTGAATGCCCCAGTCGCGGTAGTTGTTGACCGCGGCGCCTTCTTTGGTCTTTAGATATTCAGGGTGAATTTCAAATGTGCTGATGAGAGCTTCTCTGTCCTTCACAAAGTAGGCTGAACAATCGAAGTTGGTAAACATCCACTTGTGAGGATTGAAGACAAAAGTATCCGCATACTCAATACCGCGGATCATCCACCTGTACTCCCGCAGGACCAGAGCCGACCCGGCTAGCGCGGCATCCACATGCAGCCAGATACCGTACTTCCGGCAAATTTCACCGATCGACGCCAGGGGATCAATAGCGGTGGATCCGGTAGTTCCCAGTGTAGCGACGACACAGCACGGCACGTATCCCTTGCCGATATCCTTCTCAATCGCTTCTGCGAGCTTTTCCGGAATCATTGCGTAATTTTCATCTACCACTACTTTACGCAGATTTTCTTTCCCGATCCCGGCAATTTTTACGGCTTTTTCGATAGAGGAGTGGGTCTCCGCAGAGCCGTAGACGATGAGTTTTTTGCCGGTATCAAATCCTTTCTCATTGACCCGTGTGATCCTCTCTCTGGCCGTCAGGAGAGAGCAGAGGGTCGCGGTGGATGCCGTATCCTGTATTACACCGTGCCATGATTGCGGCAAGTCCAGCATTCCCTTGAGCCAGTCCATCATCTGCTCTTCCAATTCTGTGGCAGCCGGAGAAGTCTGCCAGATCATACACTGTGCACCCAGCGTGGCGGTAAGCATCTCTGCGAGAAGCGATGGATAGCTGCTGTTAGCCGGAAAATAGGCGAAGAAGGAAGGATGCTGCCAGTGGGTCATTCCTGGAAGAATGATGCTCTTGAAATCCTCCATAATCCGCTGGAAAGGCTCGCTTTTCTGAGGAGGATTTTCCGGAAGCTGTTTCTTGATTTCCCCGGGCTGCACCTGAGAGCGGACGGGATACGATTCGATTTCCTCTAAAAAAGATGCCATCCAGTCAACCAGGTCGTGTGCGTGTTTACGAAAGGCTTTAATATCCATGAGTTCCTCCATCTACAGAAACTGTATGCTGTTTGATAATAAAAAAACTGAGTATTTCCTGCAAGTCATCGCACCCGTTGACATGTGAATTAGATTGATGCTACAGTCTGTTTTTAGGGCGGTTAGCTCAGTTGGGAGAGCGTCTGGTTTACACCCAGAAGGTCACAGGTTCAAGCCCTGTATCGCCCATCCGAATAAATCTTTACAAAATAAGTAATTACATGGAGCCTTCAACTTTTGAAGGCTCTTTTTTTTCCAAAAAAAACTCTTAACATTGACCTAAAGCTGACCTAATAATTTGAGCAGGAGATACACACAGATATGTCCAGATACTCTGAGCCTTATGTGCTCATTAAACAGAAGAAAAAATCCGGCATTATTTGTCATTACCGCCTGCAGGGAGAGAAAACAAAACATAGCACCGGCAAAAAACTCAAGGGTGATGCAAAGGATTATGTTGAAGCGCTCATCAAACGAAAGGAAACCAGCGAGCTCGCCTTCAGGGATTATGCAGAGCCTTTTTTCCTCTGGGATCGGTGCCCTCATATCCTCCGGCTCCGGAGCGAAAACAAATCAATCACCAGGCGAACGGCCAATAATCAGCGGATCTGGCTCAATAAGTATATCCTGAAGGATCCGATTGCGGATAAGCTGATAGCCGATATCATCCGGGCGGATCTCATCGATCTGCGTCAGCGTCATATGGGAAAGGTCGGGAATAATACCCTCAATAAGATCATGGAAACAATCAAGATTATCTTCAAGGAGGCGGTATTCCGGGAGGACCTGCAGCGGGATCCCACGGCAGGCATCGGGATGGTGAAGTACGAAAAGAAGGAAGCCGGTATATTTACTCCAGCCGAAATCGCAGACCTGTTTCCAGTCGACACCCTGAGCCCCTGGAAGGACCTGCAGGACTATACTTGCTTTTTGATTGCGGCCACCATAGGTATGAGGCGAGGCGAGATCCTGGCCCTGGAATGGCAGCATATTGATTTCGATGCCCGGGCGATCCGGATCGTGCAGGCCTGGAAAGGGCGCGCCGAGAAAGGCGCTCCGAAATGGGAGAAAAAACGCGCAGCGCCGCTTCCGAATATAACGGCCGGTGCCCTCAAGAAGCTTTATGACGATTCACTCCGGATTTCTCCCACAGATCTGGTCTTCTGTTACGATGACGGCGCCAGGCTGGGGGAGACCTGGTGGAGAAAACGTTTTGTCAAGTCTATGAAAAACGCCTCCATTGATCGTGTGGCGCGGAATTTAAAGCCGCATTCATTCCGGCACACCCTCAACACCCTGCTGCTCGATGCGGACAAGAATCCGGAAAAGGTCCGCGCAGCACTCGGGTGGACGAATATCCGTACACAGCGGGACTACCTGCACCTGGAAGTGGATCATCTAAGAGATCGGGCCGATTTTGTGGATGAAATTTTTACGGAGGACTAAAAAGCATAGAATATTATGCGGGTTGAAGTTCCATGGCGCTATATTCTACCTCTGAAATAGTCTTGTTCTCCTGTAACTCGCTTTCTTTTATTTTTCTTTTATGTAGTGCATATTTTACTACTATTACGAAAAAGCTTATTTTAAAATACCAGGAGTTCCAAAATAGATGTTTAACCAATGCTTTTTGATACTCAATAATTATCCCTTCCATGCGGGTTCTCGTATATTTATCTTTAAAAGAGTGAGGAATTTTAGAGAAATCCCTTTTGAAGGCTTCAATATCATAGTTTAAGCCTCTTAATTTTAGTGAAATAGAGTTAATAATGAAGAATCTAATATTCAGCTTATGAGCAAATCTTAAAGAACCATTAAATAACGATCTAAGAAAAGCATACTCTTTTGATCCGAAATCGAGGGTTGAATTGGAATCGTATGCTAAGTTAAATAATTTATCCCTAATCTCAAAAAGCCTATTACGAAAGCGGTCAAGTTTGTATGATTTACGGAGTTGAATTAGAAAAATCAATAGGATAATTTAAAACACAGAGCGAATTAACAATACATCAATAATACTGATCATTTATCTTCCCTCTTTGTATTTCCGGTTAAAGTAAGGCCACTTGAAGAACGATCCGGATCTATAAACGATTCTACCTCTAATATTCTTTTTGTCAATTGCTTAACCTTCTGTCTGCGATATAAGTCCTGGGCAGCCCCATAAGAAACACCCCTATTCCAAATATAACACCTAAAGCTTCAGGGATCTTTAAATTCGCCAAAAAACTAAAATTTATTCCTATTGTTGCCATCGTGGTTTGTCCTGCCAATATTCTTATTGCCTGAAGTGCAAAAAGCGCTATAAGGACAAACCCGCCAGTCTTTATTAATGTAGTTACTACTTTAGAAATTAAAGATGTAATATTATAATGTTTAGCTATTAGAAGCTTAACATTTTGTTTGTGCCCATTCTGCTTTTCCGTGGCATAATCATAATAGGCTCCTATCATCCATTATAACCCTTATTACTAACGCATTGCGCCAATACTACTTTAGTATTACTTTTTTCCACTTTTCTAATACTCTAAAATCATACTCAAATTGATAACTTTATTCTTGAAAATGGGTATAATAAATAATCGAAAGCATAATTCTGTTCGAGAGA
>CBDUZM010000329.1:0-4467 GCA_965371685.1 uncultured Spirochaetaceae bacterium
ATGCGGAAGCGGCGTCCTTTTCCAAGGCCTATCCAGACAGACACATCGGGGAGCAGGACTTTTCCATACTGGGCGTCGTTAAATAAGCCGAAAACCACAAAAACCAGACCCCCCAGATGAGCCTGTACGAACACAGGGCCGAGATTGAGTTCGGCCATAAGATCCGGCCAAAGCACGCTCTCGAGGATGAAGGTGAAAACACGTACGCCCGGTGCAAGTGTTAAAGGCCCGATACTGAACTGGTAGTAGAAGCTCGCTTCGGGGAAGGGGAGGATGTGACTTCTGAGAAAGGTTCCGACTTCGCTGCTCGTTTCTATTTCACCTTTACCAATAACTCCCAAGGTCATTGGAATGTCGACTCCGAGATCGATGCGAAACTGACTGAAGGCCGGGACTGCGACTATCGCAACAAAAGCCACAAGAAGAACAATACGTTTCATATGAACCTCCTATACATTACTATTTGTCTCCCATTATATCTCATTGGACAGGGATTTTCAACCTGATGGGAAACAAATATTGACATTCGACGCTGGAATTCATATCTTTTTTACAAATGACAGACAAGAAATTGCCTTTCACGAAAGAAGAGCTCGATGCGATCATCGAGAAGTACCCGACACCCTTCCATATATACGATGAGAAGGCAATTCGAGAGAATGCCCGGAAACTGCTGAAGGCATTCGACTGGACACCCGGATTCAGAGAGTTTTTCGCCGTCAAGGCGACTCCCAACCCGGCCATCCTGAAGATCCTGCAAGAGGAAGGCTTCGGCGCCGACTGCAGCTCCCTCGCAGAGCTCGTTTTAGCCGGGAAGGCAGGGATAACCGGCGAATCTATCATGTTCAGCTCCAACGATACGCCTGAAAGGGAATACATAAAGGCCAAAGAACTCGGCGCCATTATCAATCTGGATGATATCAGCCATATCGATTTTCTCGACAGTATCTGCGGGCTCCCGGAGCTTATCTGCTGCCGCTATAACCCGGGTCCTTTACGGGAAGGCAACGTGATAATAGGAAAGCCGGAGGAAGCCAAGTACGGATTCACCCGGGATCAGCTTCTGGAAGGCTACCGGATTCTAAAGCAGCGGGGAGTGAAACGTTTCGGCCTGCATACGATGGTCATATCCAATGAGTTGAATCCACAGTACTTTGTCGACACGGCTGTCATGCTCTTCGAGCTTGCGGGAGAACTGGAAGAGGCTCTTGGTCTGGTTATTGATTTTGTGAATTTAGGCGGGGGTATCGGGATCCCCTATCGTCCAGGGGAAAAAGCCGTGGATCTGCAAACGGTCTCTTCAGGAGTAAAAGAAGCCTACGAACGCATCGTCGAACCGCGACGAACCACGCCTATGAAGATATTCATGGAGTGCGGACGCCTTATAACGGGGCCTTACGGATTTCTCATCTCCCGCGTGCTTCATAAAAAGGAAATATACAAGACTTATATCGGGTTGGATGCCAGCATGGCGAACCTGATGCGTCCCGCCCTCTACGGCGCCTATCATCACATCACTGTTCCGGGCAAAGAAGATCGACCGCTGACGGAAACCTACGATGTGACCGGATCCCTATGCGAAAACAACGATAAATTCGCTATAGACCGCGAGCTTCCCCCCATCGAAGTGGGCGATGTTCTGGCAATACACGACGCAGGAGCTCACGGTCATGCCATGGGTTTTAACTACAACGGAAAGCTTCGTGCAGCAGAGCTGCTTCTGAAAGCGGACGGTTCCGTTAAACTTATTCGGCGGGCGGAAGAGCTTGACGATTACTTCGCTACCCTGGATTTTTAAGCTCTCTGATTATAAGTCACTCAAAATATATACGAAAAATGCCGATTGCTTAATAATAGAAGCTCATGAGTAAAATCGCTGTCCTAAGCACCAATACACAGCTGAACAAGCAGATAGAGAAGTACTGCCTGGACTCGCCCGAAAATTTCGTCCCTGTCTTTCTGAAGGAAAGGACAAGGTGTCTCGAGTATCTGAACTATGAGCTGCCGGAAATAAGCGTCTTTAACTTTTCCGATACAAAGATCAAGATGCTCGAGATTCTGGATATCGTGAAGTTCGATCCCTGGTACCATTCGGGGGGAATCATCGGTCTTCACAGATATAAGAACGAAGAACGGCTGGCAAAAATCACGATGGACACTAATGTGATAAGCCTTATACACCGCAACAGCTTTAATTTCAGTTTTCCCCGTATCTTACGTATTCTCAATCAAAATCGCCAGTTCCTGTTTCAGAGGGATATTCAAAAAAATCTTCTCACCAGTATTTCAGGATCGTTTGTGATGGACAACGATCCTTTTGACATGAAAACCTACTCCCATCTGGTATCCAACTACCTCTTCAACGCAAATTTTGTGAACCGTGAGGACAGGGAGAGACTCCTGGTCGCTCTCATGGAGCTTCTTATAAACGCCATTGAACACGGAAACTGTAAAATATCATTTAAGGAGAAGAGCAGCTGGCTGGAATCGGGAAAGGATATTTTCGAATTGATTCGCCTGAAGAACCAGGATACCAGGATATGCAAAAAAAAAGTCTACTTTACCTACAGAATCACGCCGGAAAAATCCAGTTTCCGCATCAAAGACGAGGGCGACGGCTTCGACTGGCATAACAGGGTCAAGAAAGTAACTGAAAAGAACTACCTTGATCTTCACGGACGGGGCATCATGATGGCTGAGCTTTTTGTTCAGAACTTAAAATATAACAAGAAGGGCAACGAGGTTCGCTTTGAGCTAAGCCACCAAAAGAATGAGAGCAGCACCCTGCCGCAGGCTTTCACACAGGAAAAGGAGACTGTTTTTCAAAACGGCGAGATTATTTTCAGCGAGGGAGAGGAATCCAACTACCTCTACTACATTGTTTCGGGAAAGCTTAAAATTATCTCCGAAGGAAAGGTGATCGGCACCCTCACACCGGACGACCTCTTTCTCGGTGAGATGTCCTTTCTCCTCAATGATAGGCGGTCCGCCACCGTTCGATCGCAGGGACGATCCGCCCTGTTAAAAATTTCCAAAGAATCCTTTATTAATGTGGTAAAGAACAATCCCCACTACGGTATTGTGCTGGCAAGGCTTCTCGCCCAGCGCCTGGAACGGTTGAACCGGTTGTATCTGGGCTTACCGGCTTAGGCGCTCCGGATCAGACTGTGTAAAGTGTAATATCGAGAGAATTTACGATCTTCCTGTATTCCCCGGATATGCCGTTATCGGTGATGAGGACATCGAATTCACCCAGATCGGCGAAATATGCGGCATGTATTTTTCCCATTTTACTGGAATCAGCCATCAAAATCTTCGTAAGGGATGAATCCATAACAGCCTTTTTTGTCTCCACCTCGTAGGGATTTCCGCATGTAACACCAAGCTTATCACTAATCCCTCCGGCCGAGATAAACGCCTTGACCACACGGTTCTGCCGGATGAGCGCCACACCCTCCCGGCTCTCGAACATCAGAGTATTGTCATGAAAATAACCGCCGGCAAAGATCAGCCTGCATTCTTTCTTACGATAAATTTCTACAAGGATATTCAATGCATAACATAGGACAGTGATTTCGGTCCGGTCGGAAAGGTTTTTGGCCAGGTACTCCGTGGTGGATCCTGAATCTATTACAATAGTATCTTCCGCCTCGATAAGGGAGGCCGCCTTCTTACCGATACGCGTTTTTTCATCCGCCTTTCTTGTTCCTTCACTTGTCAGCGAATAGGGACTGGTTTTGCTGTGAATCGAGCTGCCGGGATTGAGCACGGCTGCACCGTGCATAAGCTTGACGGTATTTTCCTCCGCGAGAATGCTTAAATCTCTCCGCACTGTCATGGACGAAACACCGAGCCTGCCTGCAAGCTCGCGGATAGTCACCGCATTGCTTATTTTTAAAGCGTTGATTATCTTTGTAAGCCTTTCTCCCCTCTTATCCATTTTTACATTCTATACATAAATCTGTTGAATTGGCAAGATGTGGATGTTATGATTATACCAAATTATTTTATATCTTGACATATAGCTATCTTTTTGTTATAATTAAAACATATATTGTTATATTTAGCACAATTCAGGAGGAGATATGGCTGATATCCACACAGATGCCCTTGGCATGATCGAAACGAGAGGATTCGCCTCCATGGTGGAAGCTTCCGATGCCATGGTGAAAGCAGCCAGGGTAGAGCTTACCGGGTATGAAAAGACCGGCGGCGGTTATGTTACGGCGATTATACGCGGGGATATAGCCGCTGTAAAAGCCGCTTTAGATGCCGGCAGCCGGGCAGCGGAGAAGGTGGGAGAAATGGTTTCAGTGCATGTAATACCACGCCCCCACGCCAATGTAGATGAGGTTCTGCCTTTGGGTAGAACCCCCAAGTAAGGACAGATACGAATGATTGACCTTCGAACGTACAGTTTCCTCGATTCTCTGCAGCTTCAGATGGCCTCATTCATGGCGACAGTTT
>CBDUZM010000330.1:0-4460 GCA_965371685.1 uncultured Spirochaetaceae bacterium
CAAGATAACCGATGAGTTTGATGGTGAAAGAAAGAAATTTATCCAGAGCATCTTCCGGTATTCAAAAACAGCGAAAATATGGACGAAACCTGATATCGAGCGAATAATGGAAACATACGGCGCCGACCGGGTCCGAATTATCAGAGCCCTGGAGTATCTTGATGAGAAAGGGTGGATAGAACTGGAAAGACATCATACTGTAGAGGTATATGAAATACTCAGGCAGGATTTTAATATCAACGATACTACGAACAGCCTGCACAATATGGTAAAGGTAAAAGAGACATTTGAAATCAAGAGAATACAGCAGATGCTTGATTTCTTTGAGAGTGATAACTGCCTCAGCAGAGAGCTTTCAAATTACTTCGGGGAACATACTGCGCAGAAATGCGGCCACTGTTCGGTCTGCACTCACGGTAAGGCTGAATTGCAGTCAACGGTAAAGCTTCCCCCGTTGTCCGAATTTGATTTTAACAAAATCACGGCAAATTTGTTGGAAAAAGCCGATTTTACTCCAACACCCACAACCGTTACAAGATTCTTGTGCGGAGTAAATTTTCCATTTGGCGCTAAATTTAAATTAAAAGAACTAGAGGAATTCGGCATATTGAAGGAATATCCATATGGGAGTGTGAATGAATGGGTTGTCCGGAACCGAAGCTGCTGTGAAGGCCTCGAAAAAGATAACTGAAGGAGCAACGGATGATTTTTAAGAACGTGGAGCTTCACAATATTGCTGAGGCTAATCAGGCCGAAGGGCGCAGCGGCTTCCGGCTGCAGCGGGTTCCCGAATCGGTAAGGGTACTGCTCGAGGCGCCTGCCAGGAACAGGACGCTCAATCCCGGAGGCGCCGAAATCCGATTTTTCCTTCAGGAAGAAAAAGCCCGGATCACCCTCTCGTCCAGCGAGGATATTTGTGTGGCACGGCTTTTCTTTGGTTCCTTTGATTCACGGTTAACATGGGAGATCGGCCCTGAACCGGTCACTCTGACCGTCGAATTACCGGAAGGCTTCAGGAAAAAACATGAATCATTTCCGCCCCATATCAGAGAAAGCCTTTCCTTTCATCCGGAGCTCTGCAGAATAGTGCTTTTTCATGGATTGGTGCATATTCACTCTATAGAAGGACTGGTCCGTCCGCCTGACAGAAAATCCGCGCCGGCACGAACAATGCTTTCCTACGGCACTTCGATAACCCATGGATCGGCGGCAACCGGCTTTCACCTGACCTATGCCGCGCAGACAGCCTGGAGACTCGGTGTCGATCTTATCAACCTTGGGGTCGGCGGAGCGTGCAGATGCGAAAAGGCCTTTGGCGACTATATAGCGTCCCGGGATGATTGGGACTTCGCAACTCTGAGCCTTTCGGTGAATATGATTGGCGCCGGATTTACACTACGTGAATTCAGGGAGAGGACAAAGTATCTGATCGGTAAGATCGCCGGGGCTCATCCTGAAAAACCTGTGGCATGCATATCGATCTTTCCTTACTACGGAGACTGGGGAGACAATTTTTCCGAATTGCAGCCCACCGCGAAGGCGAGACCGGAGGAATTCCGAAGAGCCCTCGCACAGGTGGTATCTGAGCTGGTCTCTGAGCTAGGCCTGTCGAACCTTCATTTTATAAAAGGACCTGATGTGCTCACCAACATTGGCGGTCTGACTGTCGATATAATCCACCCGGCGGACCTCGCCATGATTTTGATGGGTGAGAACCTGGCAAAAAAGTTGAAGCCGCTGGCAGGTGGGTGAAGGTACGCTGATTTCGCTAAGTCGGCCGCGAGAAGATAAGGTTCTGCACTTTGCCCTCGGTGTAATCTATCTCGGCTTCGTTGTGGAGTTGCCACCCTTTCTTCGCGAAGGTGTCCTGAATGCGCGGGGCGGCGTCCCGGAGCATGTACACCTCGATCAGCACGCTATGGAGGCTGTCCTTGGCCAGCGTGCCGGCCATTCCGGCCACGATACGTTTCTCGATGCCGTCGACGTCTACCTTGATATGCTGAGGGCAGGGCAATCCGAAGCGGTCTATCAGATCATCAATGCTGACCGCCATTACGCCTTGCTCGTTTTGGGGTTCAAAGGCTGCCTCGCCCTGCGTGACGGGCCTCCCGATGCTGTGCAGGGCCGCTCCCGGAGCGAAGCACTTGCTGTAGAAGCGGTCGATGCCGGTGGAATCGGATATTCCCAGACAGAAGGGCACTACGGTGCCGGCCAAATCATTGAGCACGATGTTTCTGTTCAGCTTGGCGTAGTTGAGGGCCTCGGGCTCGAAGGCGAACACGGTCGTCTCGCTTTTGAGCAGCTTGGCCGCGTAAAGAGAGTACTGGCCGATATTGGCGCCGACGTCGTAGATAATGTCTCCCGGCTCGAAGAACTCCTGGATCCAGGCGATGGTGTCGGGTTCTTTCGTGGCGAAGCTGTTGGCTCGCCACAACTCGTGATTGCGCTTGCCCTGTTTCTCGATCTCGGAATCCAGATCCAAGAGCACGATTTCCTCACCAATGCGGCAGGTTTTCACTATTCCCATAAGAGCATCCTTCTTCAACCCTGATATAAAGGTTTAACATGATATGTTCGTCGTGGTCTACTCATCGAGCAATGGGCCGCTCAGTTATTGATATTTGATATACTCTGGTGTATACTATTGGTGTTATCAGGAGGCATCAAATGACAAGAATGACTGTAACTCTGGATGAAAAAGTTGTTGATGAAGCACGTGATCTTTTAAAGACTAAAACAAAAAGGGAAACAATTGAAACAGCATTGAAAGAGGTAATAAAGCAGAAGAAACGTGAAAAAACTCTTAAACATTGCGGGAAAATTGAGCTTGATATAGATCAGGAAGGATTGCAGGCTTATCGAGAAAGTGTATGAAACTCATTGATAGTTCCGCATGGATAGAGTATTACCGGAAAGAGGGAAATAAGGAATATAAAAACTGGATTTCCAGGGCAATCCAAAATAATACAGCAGCGGTGAATGGCGTAATTCAAGTTGAAATATTGGTTTTTACCAAGACACAGCCTGAGTATGATTTTATTTCATCTGATTTTTCCGCTTTACATAATCTAAGACTTGATAAACATGTGTTTAAGAAGGCTTCAGAAATCGGATTCGATTTACGGAGAAAGGGGATTACTATTCCCGGAACAGATCTGATAATTGCTGCTTGTGCTTTAGTCTCAAATGTCGAGTTAATACATTTTGACAGCCACTATAAATACATCGCCGAACACTACCCGCTTAAAATGATAAGTCAGCTTATTTAATAGCAAAAGGTTATTCCAATAAATTGTTCTTATAACCCCGTTTTCGACTTAACGGTTTTTCTATAGATACCTTGCGTAGAATTATACATTTGATTATCATTCATTCGACATGAGCCATTTTACAGTTTTTACCAAGGCCTGGCCGGACAAATCGCTGGATGAGCTGGGCGCTATTGTAAAAAACATGGGATTCGACGGGGTAGAGCTGCCGGTACGCCCCGGTTTCCAGGTAACGCCGGAAACGGTGAAAAAAAGGCTTCCGGAAGCAAAGAAGGTTCTGGAAGATCACGGATTGAAGATCGGCAGCGTGGCAGGCGGAACAGACGAGGCGACCATAGCCGCCTGTGGAGAAACCGGGGTTCCTATCATTCGAGTTATGGTCAGCTTAGACATGAGTATCGGCTATTTTGCGACAGAGAAGAAAGTGAGAAAAGAGTACGACGCCTTGATTCCTTTACTGGAAAAGCACGGCGTTACTCTAGGTGTTCAGAACCACTGCGGTACCATGGTCGGCAGTGCCATTGGACTGATGCGCCTTATTGAAGACTATGATCCCAGGCATGTCGGAGCTGTTCTCGATCCCGCTCACTGCGGATTGGTCGGAGAACCCGACGTTATGGCCATCGATATCGCATGGTCACATCTGGCGCTGGTAAATCTAAAAAGCGCTTATTGGGTGAGAGAGAACGGCCCCGAGGTTCAGGATGCCGCCTGGCATCACTACTGGACTTTGGGAGGCTACGGGATTACAAACTGGAAGGCTTCGATAGATGAGTTGAAGAAACGCAGATTTAACGGAGACATATGCCTGTCAGCCGAGTACAGCTATCCGGGAAAAGCCGGGGAATATGTTGTAAAAGATCTACGGTACGCCAGGTCTCTTTTCGATTCATAAGACCTTATCTCTGAGTTTGCAGATACTTTTAATTCCTCAATATCATACTATTCTCTTTTAAAAGTATTTTGGACCTTCACATAATCTTCACAATCATTCAACAGCATCTTCATCCGGGCTTCCTATATTTAAAAGTGAACATATCACATGGGTGGTAATGGATTTGTTTTTATTAAAGGAAGTGGATATGAAGGCAAGGATGAACGGAAAAACAAAACTGCTGTTTCTGATGATTCTGGCAAGTACTTTCATTTTGACGTTTCCAGCTGTAGGGTTATCCCTGGCCGATGTGCTTG
>CBDUZM010000331.1:0-4451 GCA_965371685.1 uncultured Spirochaetaceae bacterium
CTACCTCCTCAGCTTCCTCTACCTCCTCAGCTTCCTCTACCTCCTCAGCTTCCTCTACCTCCTCAGCTTCCTCAGCTTCCAGAGGTTTGGCAAGTTCAACAGGTTTTTGGATCTGCTGAGCTACAGCCGTAAATTGTCCACTTTCAACCACCCGCTGTAACATCTCTTCGATGCGTGCTATATCAAAACCCGGCTCAACCTTCTTCTCTGTTTGCGCCCCTATTACCGTGATAATTTCATTCCAGCTTTTATCGATGAGGCCGTCAATCTCCGTCTGCCGGGATTGTTTGACCCTGCCGATGCCACTTTTAATTTGTTTTTTTATAGCAGGAGCTCTCAGCGACAGATCTCTCTTCCAACGTTCCCAATCAAGAGATTCCTTTGATTCCACAAAATCCTGAAGGAAATCGATCTGAAAACGCTTTATTCGCTGGGAAAGAATCACGAGGGGATCCTGTCTTAAATTAAATATAAGAAAAACAACAAGAAAAACCGTCAGGTAGACAGATACGAGCAGTATTATCTTCATGGTAAGCTGCATTTCGAAATTTTTCGCAGCCGATAGAACACCTATGTTACCAAAACTTTCATCACCGGCAGTAAAAAGAAGATATACTTCACCATTCAGACCAACCCGCAGCCGGATTCCCTCTTCCGAGAGCGTAGCTTTGCTCCATTCTTCGAACACTTCATCGAATATCAGATCTAATTTTTCTTCAGGGAAATTGGCCAATAATCCGATTTTTTCTATGGGGAGTAGAGGACCATAGTTATAGTCTGGTATCATGAGCAGTTTTTCATAAAGATCATTAATAGATACATAGAAGAGTGCCGTTCCCTTAAATACACCGCTTGAAGTGTCATTAACCGGGAAGGCGTAAATAAAGCGCTTATTTCCGCCATCCAGGTTAACTTTCGGCGATCCATCTTCTTTCAACAGCCAATCCTGGGAAATACTGTCTTCAAGCTGATTCAGCAACAGATATGTAACGGATCTCTCTGTTATGCTCTTAACATCCTTCGGGTAGGTGCTGTAATGCAGCTGTCTCAGATTCTTATCAACCAGACGAAACATGATAAGAGAAGGGAGCTGTTCCTGTAATTTTGTAAAATCCTTTTCCCTGTTCTTAATGTCCTCTGCTTTCAAACTGGTCTCAAAGGAATTTATAATATAGGGAGGCTTCAGCCTTTCTTTAAATCTCTCAAGATTAGTCCTATGATAACCGGCAATACGTTCCTGAAGAGTCAATACCCTGTTCTGATATTCAGCTTTTACCCTTGGATTGTAGAAAGTAGAATCTAAAAAATTAAAAAGACCTGAAAATGCAATAAAGGTAAATCCACTGCAGAGAACTACAGAGATAAGCAGACTGAGACTAATTTTCAAGCTGGCTCTCATCGAGCGCTTCTGACCTCCCTGATCACTAAATATAGGTATCCCTTTCTCAATATCGGTCAGAAAATAGTAGGTGTATTAGAAAAAATCACCAAATCTAAAGAAAATACTTATCATCAGTAGAGGAAAAAGTCAAACTGCTGGAATAACATACTTTTTTACCAGGGGTTATTCTTATTCACTTTCTTCCGTTTTCTCTTCCTGCTCAGCTTCAACCTTTTTTGGACTCTTCTTTTTCTTCTCTTTCAAAACCCGGTCAATAAGCTCCAAAAACACCATTTCAGAAGCATCCCCCTTACGCCTGCCCAACTTGATGATCCGAGTATAGCCGCCGGGGCGTTCTTTGAACCGTGGCCCTATATCTGTAAACAGCTTATTCAGTATCGCTTTATCCCTGATATCTTTCGCAATAATTCTTCTGTTGTGAACCGAATCAACCTTGGCTCGAGTAATCATTTTCTCTGCCGATTTTCGTAATTCTTTTGCCTTTGCCACGGTTGTTTTTATTCTTTCATACCTGAAAAGGGAAGTAGCCATATTGCGAAGAAGTGAGATTCTATGAGCCGCCTTTCGGCCCAGACGGTTAAAGCCGATCTTATGCTTCATCCTTTTCTTCCTTCTTTTGCCGTTGTATGTTTGGAATCGTTAAATGGGAATAATCCTTCATTCCGAGGCTTAAGCCCCATTCATTGAGCTTTTCCTTAATTTCCTGCAAGGATTTTTTACCAAAGTTGCGAGTTTTAACGATATCTTCCTCTGTTTTTCGGGTTAAATCGCCAATCGTCTTTATGTTAGCGTTTTTTAAACAATTGCTCGATCGAACGGACAGCTCCAACTCCTCAACAGGGGTAGCAAGAAATTTTCTCAACTGCTCATCTTCATTACTTAGATCTTCATCTCCGACTATCTGATCTTCATCGAAGTTGATAAAAATAGTGAAATGGTCTTTTGCGATTTTCGAGGCTTCTGCTAGTGCATCCTCCGGGCTTATACTACCATCCGTCCATATTTCCAGGTTAAGCTTGTCGTAATCCGTTCTTTGCCCCACCCTGGTGTTCTGAACGCTATACTTCACTCTAACAATAGGTGAAAAGATGGCATCAACAGGAATCGTTCCAACAACCTCAATATACTTGTCACTCCGCTCTGCGGAGACATAACCCCTGCCCAGGTCGATCTGGATCTCCATCTCTAAATTAGCCTTTTCTGTCAGAGTAGCGATATAGAAATCCTTATTCAGTATTTCCACTTCATCTCTGGACAGATCGCTTCCTTTCAGCTCACCGGCGCCTTTCAATTCAAGTGTAATCGTTTTGGATTCCATGTCTTCAGGCAACTTAATCTGAAGCAGCTTCATGTTATTGATAACTTCAGGTATGTCTTCCAGCAAGTCCTCAATAGAATCATACTCACTGGATATGACAGACGGTGTTCCATCTTCATTGTAACGAGTAATTCTCACCGCAGTTACGGCATAGCCTTGAATTGAAGAAATAAGAATACGCCGTAATGTGTTACCAATGGACGTTCCATATCCCCTTTCAAAAGGATATGCGATGAACTTACCGTAATTCTGCTCCACTTCGCTGTGCTCGAAAGTAATGCCTTTGGGACTTTTAAATCCCTTTAAAAGGTTCTTTCTTGCCATGAGTACTCCTTACTTCGAATATAACTCGACGATCAGCTGCTCTTTGATATCTGATAGATCGGTTAAATCATTCCGTCTTGGGATGGACAACACCTTACCTGTCATTTTATCCGGATCCACTTCCAACCAGGGCGCTGCACCGGAACGTGAATATTCCTTCAGGCTTTCTTTGATGGAGATGTTTTTCTTGCTTTTCTCTCTGATAGCTATTTCATCATCCGCTTTTACGATATAAGAGGCAATATTCACCCTTCTTCCATTAACAGCCACATGCCCGTGAGAAACAAGCTGGCGTCCCTGTTTCCTGGAGGAAGCAAATTGCATTCTGTAAACAATATTATCCAAACGCCGCTCCAAGAGAATAAGAAGATTTTCGCCTGTTATGCCTTTCATACGTTCAGCCCGGTTAAAGAAAATCTTAAACTGGTTCTCCAGCATACCGTACATCCTCTTTACCTTCTGCTTCGCACGTAGCTGAATACCGTAGTCAGACATCTTTCTTATTCTAGCTCTTGGCCCCTTGCCAGGGGTCCCTTTTTTTTGAGTTATGGGACATTTATTCCCTTTGCACCTATCACCTTTTAAATAAAGCTTCGTCTTTTCTGCGCGACAAAGCCTGCACTGAGGGCCTAAATACCTGCCCATTTGATCCTCCCTCTATACTCTTCTGCTCTTCTGAGGTCGACACCCATTATGCGGGATCGGAGTAACATCTTTTATAGATTTGACCCGAAGACCCAACACGCCGAGAGAACGAATAGCAGACTCCCTTCCTATTCCCGGCCCTTTAACGAAGACGCTGACTTCTTTCAAGCCCACTTCTATAGCTTTCTTGGCCGCCGTTTCAGCCGTTGTCTGCGCAGCAAAAGGCGTCGATTTTTTAGCTCCCCTGAAGCCCAGCCCTCCGGCTGAAGCCCAGGATATTGCGTTACCTTCAATATCAGTTATGGTAACAATGGTATTGTTAAAAGTCGCCTGGATATACACGCAGCCTTCGCTGATATTTTTCTTTTTCTCTTTTTTTCCTTTTTTTCCTGCCACTATTCAAACCTCCAAGAAATTAAACGTGGGACGCGCGCCGTTTTCCGGCCACAGTCTTCGGTCTGCCTTTCCGGGTACGTGCGTTTGTCCTTGTTCTCTGCCCCCTTACAGGAAGGCCTTTTCGATGTCTCATGCCTCTGTTGCATCCGATATCCATTAGACGTTTAATGTTAAGCGCTACTTCTGTTCTTAACCTTCCTTCCACCTTATAGTCGCTTTCCAGCACTTTCCTGAGTTTATTAACTTCTTCAGCGGAGAGATCGTTTATTCTCCTTTCAGGATCAATATCCGTCTTTTCACATACATTTTTCGCCGATGAGCGTCCTATTCCAAAAATATATGTAAGGGCGATATCCACATGCTTGT
>CBDUZM010000332.1:0-4449 GCA_965371685.1 uncultured Spirochaetaceae bacterium
TTTCCTCGGTCTCGGTTTTGATGGAACCGAGGGGAACCCCATACTTATAAGGCTTATAATCATAACGTCCGCAGGAATACCCAACAGCTTTTTCACCTCGTCCTCCTTGAAATCCCCTATCCAGCATGTCCCCAGCCCTTCAGCCGCGGCCGCGAGAGTCAGGTGATCCAGCGCTATGGTCACATCAACCGGCAGGCTGTTCCAGTACCCGCCCATTTTTGAGAAAGCCTTATCCTTCCACCCGCACGCAACTATAATGACCGGCGCGTTGCCGATAAACTCCTGCCGTACCGTAGCCTCGGAGAGCTTTTTCCGCATGCTTTGATCTTCCACAACAATAAAGCGCCACGGCTGGTTGTTGCCCGCAGACGGCGCTTTACGCATGGCGTTCATAACCCTGTTCAGCATCTCATCGGGAACCTCGTCAGGCTTGTACTTCCTTACACTCAGGCGTGTGTCAATCACTTCATAGATATTCATTTTTCCATACCTCCTAAATTTATTCAGAATTGAAAAGTTTCTGCAGTTCTTCCAAAGCCCTTCCTGCAAAGGGTTCTGTTTCCATCAATGTGGGTTTGGCCTCGTTCAATGTTACATAGCTATTGAATCGAATCGCCTTCAACCCCTTGACCACCGAATTATAATCCAGCCCTCCAGAGTCCCACAAAACACAGCGTTTGTAATACCGCCCTTCATGCTCCCAATCGCTCTGTTCCTTAGTACTCGCCAGGCGGCAGTTCTGCACGGAGAGCTGGTGGATATGTTCTCCAAGCTTTTTTACAGTTCCTTCCCCGTAATCCTCCTCCGCTTCGAAGAAGTTGGCCGGGTCGTACTGCAGGCCGAAATTCGTCCTGTTGATCTCTTTTATTGTATCGAGACACAGGGCAGCGGTTTCAAATGGTCCGCCCGTATGCGTCTGGGTGATGAGCTTCATTCCCCGTTCCCGGAGCATGTCGCAGATCCGCTGAATCCAGTCCACTTCATTCGCCCAGGTTTTGAGCGTATCGCATCCCAATTTCTGCACAATACCTGCAAACATTTCGAGGCGTTGCAGGCCGGAATCGTCTGAAGGGAGGTTGCCTGGCATGAAAACAGCGGAAACAGCCAATTCCATATCATCGGCCGTTCCGCGGAGCTCTTCCGCCTCTTCTTCGGTCGTGTCCGCTGTAATCTGGGTTGACCTGAGCTCAACCGCATTATAACCGCACTTCCGGGCAAAACGCATAAAATCGGGCACACTCATCTCGCAGTATTTGTACCGGATTTCGATCAACCTGCCCGATAAACTAAAATCTGCCATGATCTCGCTCCTCGCAATTAAACGTGTTAAGCCAATACCTGGTCGTGCAATTTCAAACATTCGGCAACCAGGGCATCCGGGGCCTCGGGTGAAAATCGTGTGCCTTGAACCTCGGGATCTTTCACCGAGTAGCCCCAATTCGATGGAAGGTACCCGAGCCACGGCCCATTTGAATACCCTAAAACAAAAGTATGTTTAAATTCAGAAGCCTTCTTGATATCGAGCCCGATCTCTACATAGGGTTCCATTGAACCCACGGCCACTATAAGAGTATCGCCTATCGTTATTGCCTGAATTTCATCGGGTATTGTATCTCCCGGAAGAAAAGGCATGGTAGTGCCTTTTTCCGGTTTCTGCGGTTCCCATTTTGGAAGGCCTATCATTCGATTTATGCATTTAAGGCGAATCCAGGGGATTACATCGACGTGATTTAAAATATCAATTACCTCGTCGGCTAATTTTCCTCCCAATCTTTCCGCCTCCGGGATAGTCCTGCTCTTCCTGAATGTCTGCGTTCCCGTGTTGCCGGCGCATCCCTGGACAAACATGCTTACAGCATCTCCTCCGAGACGTCTCTCTATTTCCGCCATTCCGATCCCGGCATAATCTCCGCTCAGCAGGGTGTTTTCACCGTTAAGAACCGTCGGATGGCTGCTGTAATTCGTAACAACAGCAATCAGATTTCGCTGGTAATCCTCCACGCGTATCACACCGCATTCGTTATCCATTACACCGTCAGGATTGGGCTGATTGCTACCCCAGAGTCCTTTCCCATCAGGAAGCCTCCTGTTCGATCCGATGCCGTATATCATTTTCGCGCCGGTCCCAATGCGCGCGGGCTTCATGTTTTCACAAGCAATGGTGACCGCATCCACAGATGCCCTGTCGAACGGACCTTCGCATCCGGAATGGGTATGCACACAATTAATCAATATATTGGACACAGGAATTCCGGTCTGCTTATGGATGTCATTCCGGATCCTTTTGATATCCTCAAATCCCGATGGCAAGTCGTACGCGACCAGTTTCTCCCAGCTGAGGATCGCCGCCCTGTCCTCCCCATTGTCCAGGACCAGAGCCCGGACATGGAGCCTGTCATGTACTCCGGTGGATTGCCTGGATTGAAACCCGTGCATTGTAACAGATTTGGAAGGTGTTATATCGATCCTCGCAGCTCCGGCTTTAAGCTCTTTTCCCCCGGCGTCTTCTTCATACTTGACCTTTGACGGATCTTTTGAAAGCTCCGGCAGTGCCCTGGATTCGATATAAACTGAAGATTTTTTTTCTGATTTCATGTCTTTCTATTCTCCTTGAAATATTCCTCAACCTTAAGACAGGTTCGAACCATCTGCAGCTGCCCCAGATACTCCTCCGTCTTTCCCACGAAAGAACAGCTTAAAAGGGCTTCAACATCTTCCTTCATGATTGTCATTTGCAGGATATTCCTGCTCTCCTCTTTCACTGCCTCGATCTCCCCCAGCAGTGCTGCCAGCTCCTCGATAATGTCATCCAGTTCCGAAATACCAATCCCCGCCTTGATAAGCCCCTCCGGCACGGTTCCGGGAGAAAGGAAACCAAACCACAGGGGAGTATCCGAAGCCGTCCACCTGGATAATTCATTCCTCTCTATATGCGAAAAAAAAGAAGCTTCAGCCTTTTTCTCAATACGAACTCTTTTAGCTTGAACTGCTCTCACCTCTGCAGCCCATTTCATATAATCCAGAAAAAGCCGGTTTTTCTTTGACTCAACCTTCATTTCTTTAAGGATCTCAAGGCTCTGAAAACACCTACTCTCCACTTCAGGGGATGTATCTTGATTTATAATTCCTCCAATACCATACAAAGAGCGAATAAGTGAATCATCATCCATGCCTAAAAAGTTTTTTGCAAATTTCCTGTCGAATGCAGGGCGTGAGACCATACCCGGCGACCAGGCCGCCTCGGCTGTAGCCATTATAGGGATCCAGCTCACTTCAAGAGGTTCTCCGCCGCTGTAATAGAGGGGATAAAACGCATTCCCCGGCCAGTGGGTGTTTATAATACCCTCTGCCCCTTCCTCGTATAACGCTTCACAGAAAGCCATTGTGTTCGGCACTCTCATTCGCCAGTCCCCCTGATACCTGGCGGCGCCTAAGACTTTAAAACCCTTATCCTGCAAATACCGGATATATGGAAAACCCTTTATAAGGTCAGGAAATTCACCGCAATCCCAGTATTTACGGAAAATCTTTAAAATATGACCCGGGACCTGATCGACAATCTCCCGGCCTGAAAGCTCCCTCGCAGCCCAACGAATAAAGGGAACCGAGCGGCTTCCCATTCGATATTCCCAATACATGATCCGGAAATCTCTGCTCAACCCATCCGTTTCTCCGGGGTAATTGGTCAGCATATCGTACCAGAGAATCGGAATCCTGCCCTTTTCTTTGACAAATGCGCCCACCTTGTTCATATAATCCACGAACAAGCCGGATTTACCGTGCTTCTCTGCAAACTCCCTGCATTGCCGGCATTCACCGAGGCGCCACGTTTCATCTGCGCCTACATGAAAGAAACGGGAATCGGCGTGCACCTCCATAACCTCACCCGCCATATCCTTGAACATCTCCAGGGATTCAGGCTTCAACGGGCAATACTGCCAATCCCGTCCGATTTGAATATTCAGGCTCTCGTCCACATCCTCAGCAAGATGGGCGTATTCCTTGTGCTTCAATACATAAACAAGATGACCGAAAGACTGCACCAGCGGGATAATCTCAATACAATGCGCTTCCGCCAACTTTACCAGGTTTTCTATCTCCTCCTTACTCAAGGCGAGAGGATGCCGGAGCACAGGATGCTTCTCGTAAGGAAATTTGTCTTCATACTCAAGGAGAATCGTGTTGATCTTATAACTGCTCAATCTCTCGATAAAATTTTTCAGGTAGTCATACCTGGGCATCATGGCCCAGAGATTCACATGGATCCCCCTTATCTCCATTCCGGGCCAGTCTTCTATGCTGCAGCACGGAATCGAAGAATCATTCCCGAGGAGCTGGATAAGCGTTTGAATCCCATAAAAAAAACCGGAAGGGTCGGAAGCGGCTAATTCGACCCGGTCTTGAGCAACAGTCAGCCTGTATCCTTCCTTTTTTTTCTCCCCTTCTTCG
>CBDUZM010000333.1:0-4446 GCA_965371685.1 uncultured Spirochaetaceae bacterium
AACTATCGGCCATTTATTTGCAAGGTTTCCCGCGGATGGCGAAGTAGCAAGGTTATGAGAAGAGAGACAGAGCGAGTCAAGCAATTACATAGAATGTATTCTCTTGAGGATGGAAGATTGCAGGGAGAGGACGGCTGGGAGAAATATCCTCTATTCTGGTTCCTCTTGTTTCTATCCTACAAGTGCACGAGAAAGTGCAGCTACTGTTATACCTTTAATCAAGTCGGCATTGATAATGAAATGGAAATGGATGAAAATACATTTTCGAGATTACTGGAGTGGATTCCGGAAGTATGGAAAGCCAATAACGTTAAAGTGAACGCCATTGGAGTTCTTGGTGGGGAGCCATTATTGAGAACGGATAGAATCAGGCAAGTTATGGATTCCGTCTATGAGAATACCGATGGCATGCAAGGTTTTGTTTATACCAATGGTGACATGCTAGACTCCGTGAATTGGAATGATCTCGAGGACATCCAATGGATATCGACGAACATTACAGAAATCAGTATCGAAGAGTTGTCGAGAAAAATGAAGATAATAGGCGAGAGGTCGAATGTTATCAATCAAACAATAGTGGCGACCTTGGATGACTATAACTTGGAGCGATCTCTCGAGATTACGAGGTTCGGAATAGAAAATGGATATCGTTTGAGGTTTTACAGGAATCTGTACAGAGGATTGGATGACGATTACAAAAAAAGATTATTGAAGAAATATCATGAGATATGTGATCTATTAGAAAATTGTATTACTAATGGGTACGATGTTCATACTACGTTTATGCTTGATACGTTGATTCCTCTGTGGAATCTCGAGTCGTCTCCTTATCAATGTGGACAAAGAGTCGCAACAGTATTTCCCGATGGAACGATTGGGCCATGCGTTAGAAACCATTTGATGAAAACCGGAACAATCTTTGACCCGGATCCTTTAAGCAAACTTCAGTGTGATTCGTTTCATTACGATCTCAAGAAACCAGACATCCCGGATGAATGCAGGGAGTGTGAATCAAGGACAACCTGCCAGGGAGGATGTCCGAATGACAAATTGGTGTTGACTGGTACCACATCGGGGAAATCCATGGTATGCGAAATACATAAAGAAATCATCCCAAGGTTAAAATATTTGGAAAAAATGAAAAAGGAGCGGGCGGCAGGTACTGGGACTTCGTCTGCTGTGTGATCGCCATTTGTCACAGGGCCTGCAAAGAATTGAAGTGATCTAGAAGCGGAGTTGAAAATGAGATACGCAGAGACAGGATATAATCTAGAGATCGATCTAGCAACGGGAAACATCGAGAGGGTCGAAACCGACCCGAAAATGACCGAACTTTATCTCGGAGGGCTGGGTACCAGCGTCAAGATACACTGGGACAGGGTTCCGCCTGAAACCAAGCCATTTGATCCCGAGAATCTGCTGATATTCAGCACGGGTCTTCTAAACGGCACACCGGCATTCAGCGCGAATCGCACGGTGGTTACCTTCATCTCTCCACAGTCGGAGTTGTTGGCGTATCCAATGATGGGAGGATTCTGGTCGGCGGAATTGAAGTACGCCGGTTACGACAAAGTGATCTTTCGCAACAAGTCTCCAAAATTGGTGTACATCTGGATAAAAGATGACAAAGTGGAGATACGCGATGCCTCCCATTTGCAGGGCAAAGGCGCCCTTGAGACGCAGGACTTAATTAGAGACGAGCTGAATGAGCCGCATGCCCAGGTGGCTGCTATTGGTCTGGCAGGTGAGAATCGGGTCTTCGTAGCGTCCATAGAGCAGTCCAGATCAAGCGCCAGCCGGCTTGGCGGCGGCGCGGTTATGGGAGACAAGAAGATCAAGGCGGTGGCGGTTCGTGGAACGGGGGATGTACACCTCGCCCGAGGTGAAGAGTTCATGGAGCATATGAAGGAGGTCATGGAATATATCAACTTCCGAAACGAAAATCCAATCCCGGATGTAATGACCATTTTGTCCGGAATCGGCTCGCCCCAGGAGATGAAGCACACTGATGAGAAGTGGCACACTGAAAGTTTCGCGTGGGGAAATGCCCGCGAACGGCGAAAGGGCTTCTGGACCGATGAAATCGATAAGAGTTGGACGAATTCTCAAAACACTGCGATAAAGCGGTTAATCAGTTGTTATAATTGCCCGCAGCATTGCGGGGCATTGATTGACTTCCCGAATCTTCCGAGATACATGATGAAGTGTTTCTCGAAGCTTACCTACGGATTGGCGGCTTATGTCGACAACCTCGATTTCGGTTTTAAGATAGTCCAGCGCGCATCGGAAGATGGTGTGGACGGCTTCTCGACCCCTCAAATACTGGCCTTCGCTGTCGAGCTCAAAGAAGCCGGTATTCTGACTGACAAAGACTTCGAAGGATGTCCGTCCGATAAGGAAGGCAGGTTTTTCTGGTTGCTTGACAGGCTTGTCAGGCGGGAAGGAATTGGAGATGCGCTTGCCGACGGTACGTATTGGGCTGCGCTCAAGATCGGCAATGGCGCAGAAGAATACGCTCACAATATTATCAAGAAACATGAGCAGCTACCCATCAAGCTGGGAATGCTCGATCCCCTCTATTTTCTTATGTATGCGACCAACGAAAAGATAAGTATTACTCAGATAGAAGGGAACTGGCCCCAGGCGGCTTTTCCCGAAAGAGAGCAAAGAGAGCGATTCGTCAAGGACTGGCCTCAGATTCCCGATGAAAGATTCAAACAGTATCTGCTGGACTGGGAGATACGGGGAGAAAAATCGATACCCTATTATCCAACACCCCAAATGAGCAGTGAAATTGTGGATTGGATGGAAATGCTGCACAACATTGATGACGCCCTCGGTTTATGTGCAGGTATGGCGTCATTCTGCTTGAAACCTCCCTATCATATAAACAATTACCCGAAATTGATCTCGGCGGCGACCGGGATGGATATAGACAAGGAGGAACTGCAAAGGAAAGTGAATAGGAGCCGGAATCTACATCGAGCATTCAATAATAGAAGAGGCATGACGAGAGCCGATGAGAAACCGCCCGAAGATCACTGGAGACATCGGTATCCGGAGCTCGAAGAAGAACTTCTTACTACGTATTACAAATACAAGGGATGGAATTATGACGGTATTCCTACGAAGGAAAGGTTACTGGAATTAGATCTGGGTTATGTTGCCGAAGACCTGGAAGAGAGAGGGATATTGAAAGATGGTCAAGAAGATAATCAAGACAATCAAAGTTGACGCTGACAGGTGCAATGGCTGCCGGGGATGTGAGATCATCTGCTCCGCCTTTCACGCCGAGCCGAAATACAGCAGCGTTAATCCGGCAAGATCCCGTATTCGGGTAATTACCCACCGTCTAAAAGACATATGGCTGCCGGTATTCGCTGGTGAGTATGCACCGTCAGAGTGCGCCGGCCGAGACATCTATGTGATTGACGGAAAGGAATACGACGAGTGTGGTTTCTGCAGAGCTGCCTGCCCTTCCAGGGACTTATTCAAAGAACCCGATTCCGGTCTACCGTTGAAATGTGACATGTGTGAAGGTGAAGAAATGCCGCTCTGCGTTAAGTGGTGCCTGAATGATGTTTTGACCTATGAAGAAAGGGAAGTGGAGGTAGAGGAAGAAGAAGAAAAGCCGGAGCAGCTCGAGATCGGACTGGAATCGCTGGCCGACAAATATGGCTTGCAGAAGCTGCTGAATGCAGTGGCTCGAATATCGAAGAAGGATTGACCCCAAGCGTATTCATTTGAGCGCCATCTTCGACCATTCGAGCTGGAAAAGGAAAGACGAATAGCAAGATCGTGGAAACAAAACAACCTTTCAAAGAAATCATTAAAGAGATCAAAGAGGCCGGCGGAGATGCATATCGGCTTTGCTATCAATGCGGAATATGTGATGCTGTTTGCCCGTGGAATGATGTTCGAAAATTCAGCATTCGCAAGATCATCCGAGAGGCCGCTTTTGGTTTAACCGAGATTGAAAGCGATGATATCTGGCGCTGCACCACCTGCGGCAACTGTTTGGAGAAATGTCCCAGGGGCGTAAATCAGATCGAGCTCGGAGTCTCATTGCGCAGGCTCGCTACGAATTATGATGTCTTTGCCGCGTCTGCCGGTGGCATCAAAGCAGCGAGGGGAAGCCTCATCCCTGAAGGGAATCCGCTGAACGAAGATCGGGCAAAACGGGCCGATTGGGCAAAGGATCTGTCCGTTAAACCGTTTACCGAAGGCATGGAAATTCTCTTTTTTGGATGCTGCTACTTGAGCTATGACTCGAGAATGAAAAAAGTCGCAAGGGCCTCAGTCGATATTCTGAACAAAGCCGGGGTCGATTTCGGCATTCTGGGCACCCAGGAAAGCTGTTGCGGCGAGAGCATCCGCAAGACAGGCGCTGAAGAGACCTACAAAAAGCTGGCCAAGAAAAATATCAAGGCTTTCATTGACAACGGG
>CBDUZM010000334.1:0-4408 GCA_965371685.1 uncultured Spirochaetaceae bacterium
TTCACTGATAGCGGTTTCACCCGCACATTTTTTTTATTAATTCAATATTTATTGGATTGGTTTATATAACCTGCGATAGGATAAATGCAGAAATTTGTTGGGTATGATAATCACAACCGGTTATTAATCTCAATAAATTACTTAAAAAGGTATTCTGTAATCGGCGCCCCCCGTTCTTTCCAACTTGGAGAAATATTCGTGTTCATCTTTGAGCATAGTGAGAGTCTTATGCTTTTCATGCTCGAAAAGTTCTCCGATTCTGTTGGCTATGTTTTGATAATCCCGATGCGTCATTTTTTCTTTAGCATATTCCTCGTATGGAATGGGCTTTAAGAATTTCACGAAATACAAAATATTATCGAAACAGGTTAAAGGATGCAATTTGAAGTCCATTCCCCGGAATTGTTTTGTTATTTTCCCCTCCCCCGCCATCATGAGGAAAAGCAGATAAATATTTGCACGGGCTTGATAGGCAATCCGTATACCGCCGGTTCTCGGCTTGGAAGCATCACCGAAGATTGCCTCGCCGGTTCTCAGAGTCTGTAAAAAGGGCTTTTTATCTTCTATATATTCAACCGCTCTCTCCATAGCCTTCGGGCCCTTGCCTTTTACGAATTTTATATAGCCGGCGCCGCTAAGAAGCAAACCAAGGCCGGGTATTGTATATGCCGCCGCGTCAATAAAGGTATAAGTTATAGTTTTGGACATGTGCAGCAGAAGATGAACGTCAAAGGTCGTTGGATGGTTCGATATATAGACTCTCCGCTCATTTTTATTGTTGGCGATATTATCCAACCCATAATAGAGCACCTTGCATTTTTTTCTTACCCATTTTGATGCTCCCAATTGGAGTATTTTATGGCAGGTTTTAGGAAACAATTTTTTTCACCTCTTTTGTTGTAATAATATACTGTAAGGACTATTTTACTTAAAAAATAGACATCTGAAAAGGGAGGGATATAAAATATATTTATTCTATGTTACGATACTGCAGTCAGGAGAAAGTTATTGTGGAAAATCCCACTGCTGTAGTGGCAGGTCATATTTGTCTCGATATTATTCCCCATATTGGCGGTGATTCGGCAGAGGAGGGGAGGAAGATGCTTTTACCCGGACACCTGGCCGTGGTAGGGCCTGCAGTCCTTTCCACCGGCGGTACTGTTTCGAATACAGGACTGGCCCTGCACATACTGGATATAGAGACGAAGCTTATGGGCAAGATCGGGGACGATCTGTTTGGCGGCGCAGTGCTTCAAATACTCAGGAATTACAATGAAACATTTACCGGGGGGATGGTTGTAGATCCTGCCGTCATCTCCTCCTATACCGTTGTTCTTAATCCACCCGGAATAGATCGTCTTTTCTTTCACTGTCCCGGCGCAAACGACACATTTTCGTCGATGGACATTGACTACGATATCGTTGCCGATGCCGCGCTCTTCCATTTCGGATACCCGCCTTTAATGAAACTTATGTATGCGGATGGCGGAGATCAACTGTCCGAGATATATCGACGGGTAAAAGAAAAATCTGTAACTACTTCCTTGGATATGGCGTTGCCCGATCCCGCCTCACCCGCCGGAAAGGCTGATTGGCGGAGAATACTCGAGAAGACGCTTCCTTTTGTAGATATCTTCCTGCCAAGTATAGAAGAAATTCTATTCATGCTCAGGAAAGACACGTATGAGGAGCTTGACATTTCAAACGAAGGATCTGAATTTCTCTCGAAGATCCGACCCGAACTGCTCTCAGAGGTCAGTAAAGAGATTCTCGATATGGGGCCTAAAATTGTCGGTTTGAAGCTTGGCAATCAGGGCTTCTACCTTCGCACCGGCACCCGGAAGATGATTGTATCGACAGGGAGTGCCGTTCCTTCCGATCCTTCAACATGGGCAAATAAAGAACTGTGGGCGCCTTGCTTTCATGTGGAAGTTGCAGGAACTGCCGGCGCCGGAGATGCAACAATTGCCGGATTCTTGAGCGGTGTATTAAAAGATACTCATCCGGAAGACGCCGTTACCGCTGCTGTTGCGGTCGGCGCCTGCAATGTCGAAAAGGCAGATGCATTGAGCGGAATTCTTCCGTGGCAGGAAACAATGGACCGTGTGGATGCGGGATGGTCAAGGCATGCTCTTGCAGTCGACGCCGCGGGATGGGAATACGACGATAACTATGAGCTGTGGTTTCGCAATGGATGAGTACGAGATTTTAGAGGTAGTATGACTGAGATTCAGCAGGAGTAATAGCTTGGATAAGATATGTTATAAGCCGATAGGTGTAATTTACAGCCCGTTTAAGTCTCCCAGGGGTACTCCAATACAGCCAACAGCCGCTACCGGTGTTGAGGGAAGAGTGGAAGTGTTCGATCAGTTTAAAGAAGGATTACAGGACCTGGAAGGTTTTTCCCACATAATCATCATTTATCACTTTCATCTTATGAAGAAATGTTTACTGACGGTCAAGCCGTTCCTCGATAATGCAATGCACGGGGTTTTTGCAACCCGGGCGCCGTCAAGACCCAATTTCATAGGTTTATCTGTAGTAAGACTTATGAACCTTTCAGATAATACGCTCCACGTAAAGGATATTGACGTAGTAAACGGAACTCCCTTGCTGGATGTTAAACCGTATGTACCGCAATTCGATAAGCGGGAAACAAACGAGATCGGGTGGCTTGGAAGTAATGTCAGACAGCTGCGTGATAAAAAGGACGATGCCCGATTTATTTAGGAAGCGATTGAAGTGAGTTTCCCCGGCCGGTAATTCCGGAGGTTAATAAATCATGAAAGCTCTCTTTCTCACAGAAGTGCCTTCACGATTTGGGCAGATAAGACTTGTTTGGACCAGGATAGCAGGCGCTCCCCGTTTGCTACGCATTTTTCTTTGCACAGGGACATCGGATATTCTCCAAATCTATAACGGGAAACTGCTCGAGAATAATAATGGGGAAGGCTGCATCGAGAATGTTGTTGTAGATATAAAGCGGTTTCTGTTTGGTGAGGATGTCAGATTTAATTTGGAATGCGTAAGCCTCGATATTTGCTCCGATTTCCAGAGAGCAGTGCTGCTGGCCGAATATCGCATTCCCAGAGGCTCGGTAAGCACGTATGGAAGGCTTGCCGGACAATTAGGAGTATCCAAAGCATACCGGGCTGTAGGGAAAAGCCTTGCAGGGAATCCGTTTCCCATAGTAATTCCCTGCCACAGAGTTGTGCGATCAGATGGTGAGCTTGGAGGTTATCAGGGCGGGGCAGACATGAAAAGAGTCCTGCTGGAGATGGAAGGCATTGAGTTTCTGCAATCCGGTAAAGTGGATATGAGACAGGTGTATTATTGAGTAATTGAGTAATTAGAATGGCGGAATAAAGTTGAATAACTTCGAGCCTCCTGTTATGCTGTCTGAACATATGATAGAGAAGAGACCAAAGCATTTAGCTTTTATCTGTGACGGTAATGGGCGATGGGCTCAAGAGCGAGGATTGAGCAGGAATAAGGGCCATATTGCCGGTCTTTTCCATACCCTGAAAGTAGTGGATATATGTATCGAGAGGCGGATACCTATTATTTCAGCGTTTTTATGGTCGACAGAGAACTGGAATCGTCCGCGTTTCGAAGTAAGAGGTATTATGAGAGCGGCGGTTAAATATGTTCCGGATTTTGCGATGAAGATGCACGAGCGGCAAGCCAAACTTCTGCATTGTGGAATAAGAAAGAATGTACCAAGAGATGTTCTTGAGGTGATTGACGATGCGGTGGCGTTGACCGAGAATAATACAGAGACGATCTTGAACATGTGCTTCAATTACGGCGGCAAATCCGACATTATTCAGGCGGTCAATAAGCTGGTAAGAGAAGTTTCCGATCCAGAGGAGATAACTCCGGAAAGCCTGGGTAATTATCTCTTAACGGGTACTTTACCTGATGTGGATCTTTTAATTAGAACCGGCAGGGAAAAAAGATTGAGCAATTTCATGATATGGCAGTGTGCTTATGCTGAGCTGTATGCTGCGGATTGCTACTGGCCTGATCTTACGGAATCTGACATAGATGCTGCATTGAAAAGGTACAACTTAAGCCTTCGAAAATAACGCCATAGACCCGTAAACAAAAAGGATAGACACCCGAAGTTAATAAGTATATATTGTCGAATAATTTTGAGCTATGGAGAACGCAATGGATAAAAAAAGGATACTCACAGGCGACAGGCCGACGGGCAAAATGCACCTTGGGCATTATGTCGGGTCACTCGTTAACAGAGTACGCCTGCAGGATGAATACGAATGCTTTTTCATCATAGCCGATCTGCATACATTGACGACAAAGCCGCAGAAAGAATCCATCGCGGAAATATACTCGAACTCCAGGGAAATGGTGCTCGACTACCTGTCAGTCGGTATCGATCCGGCCA
>CBDUZM010000335.1:0-4407 GCA_965371685.1 uncultured Spirochaetaceae bacterium
CCGGGATTCAGGACATTATACCTGTAAGAAAAATTATAAAATACGAGAAGAAAGATCACGTTAATGCGGCTCGAAAGAAAGCCAAACGACTGAGGGAAAAGGTAGTGGAAAAGACAGGTATTTCGCACGACGCATTGACAGTTTATTGCGAGTTTTACAAATCCTTCCAGGAGTATTTCATCGGCCGCGGGAATTAGCATTACCCGTGTACCTGGTGAAAATAATTATTTTTTTTACTTGTGTTTTCCCCGAGTCTATGCTAATATTCGTCAGATTTTACTTATTAGAGATATTTTAGTAAATTGTGATGAAGAAGAAGCTGATTGTTTTAATGGTTCCAGTTTTTTTCCTTTCTTGCAGTCTTATCCGTAATCCGGGAAACACTCCCGAAAGCAGCGCCAGGGCGCCTTCCAGCTTTACTCAGAAGGTGCTCATCGAAGTCGCTTCTTCGGCGGGGTCTGATGAATGTCAGGCGGGAGATGTGCAACTTGAAAGACTGACTGGATCCGGCGCTGACAGTATAGCAGAATACCGTGACGTGGTTTATGCGATAGCTTTCCACATCGACGATAATCTGGATTTAAATATCACATCAAAATCCAACGGTCTTTTCGAATATTACACTACATATGTTGAAAATGTTCTTAAACAATTACCCCTTCCTAAGTCAGCAATTAATTGCCAATCCATACCTGATGCCCAATATGAGCGATTTTTATCCTGCGACAGCTGGGAGAAGGCGGTAGGCAATATTGTACCTTTAAATGGCGCCGATTGGAAGACAACCTGCGGTCTCAGGCTGGAAACCGATATCAATGGGGCATGTGCGGAAGTCATCGTTTTCGCAGGATTTGCCAGGAAACCGGCTGAAGAGCTTTTTGTAACGGTTATTTTATTTGAGGATGGCGTCGAGTGCTTTGTAAAGGGAGAGGGGATCACTGTAAATAATTGGGTGGTACGGGGCTTGCTGCGAGATCCTGACGGTAATATCAATTCCTTCGGATATCCTGTTCTTGCGGCAGTTTTAAAAGCAGGCGATATTGTAAAAATCCCCTTCAGTCTCTCTCTGGACGAGATTTATTTTAAATCTATTGAAAACTTAAAAGCTGTCGCCATTCTTCATAAAGAGTGGACAAGCGATCTCTTGGACCTTCCTGACAACGGTGCTGTGCCGGGTTCTATTTTAAATGTTCAGCAGGTAAATCTGGGCGAAGATAAAGATTGGGATTAAGTTTAAAAATCCTATCCCGTAACCTTTCTCTTCTCTTAAGGTTGATAAACTAAACCTTTCCCATAATACTTATTTTATAGTAACAATGGTTAGAGACCCAGGGAGGGCCAGAATTGCTGTTATCCAAAATATTGGCAGTGATTTTAACGATTATGTGAATATTCGTACACACGTCATTGCCCGATCACCTGATCAAGTCAGAGGATGACAGAAATGACTATAGGTGCGCTGTATGCGGGTAATTCCGCATACCGCCGAGAGTTTTTTTTGGCGTTCAGCTCTAAGCGAAAGATCGGCTAAACACAGAGAAGTACTCCTGGAAAAAAGCATTGGGATTCACCGTCGTAGCCACCCGAAGAGGTAGCCGCGAGACCGCTGCCTTCTCATGGGGCAGCTCCGGGAGCAGTATCTCCCGGCTGGCTGCCGCCTTTCCCCTACCTCCCGGCACTTCGAAGAGCGTACTGCCGAGAACCGGTTTTTTCCAGCTTTCCGATTCTTCTCCGAGATAAACTCCAACGACACCGCTCTGATACCCACATACCGCTTCGTTAAAGAGTACCACCGCTGCCAGGGGATCGTGGAAGGTGATTTTCTCAGCTTTCTCAAACCAGATCTCCGCGAATTCGGCAACCCGGTTCAAGAGAGGGGAAGAAAACCTGCTCTTCAGCTCCTGAGCAGTCATAGTCACCTGAAGGGTGACATCCAAACCGACAAGCCTCGTGTTCTTTGGGGCTTTCCCGAGTACTATGGCAGCGGCATGAGGATCGCAGGCAATGTTCCACTCCGTGGGATGGGCACCCCGGGTCTCCTTCAGGTACACCCCGGCCATGGCCGTCAGGCCCGAAAGCAGGCTCGGAATCTCGGGGTCCAGACCAAAAAGTAATCCCACATTGGTCAATGGACCGATAGTGAGTAGATGAATCTCTCCCGGATATTTTCGGATGGTCCGCCGGAGGAAATCCACTGCTTCTCCAGTGGGAAATCGCCGTGACCTTTCCCGTTCGGTCAGCACCACCGCCTGGGGAGCTATCGGTTGTTTCTGATCCACCACGAGAGGTTCCTCCACCCCCGGATAAATTGGTACTTCCATGCCGGCGATGCTGCAAAGGGAGGCAGCCATCCGGGCTCTTTTGACAGCTTCACCTGTGACCGTCGTGATCCCCATAAGCTCACATCGGCTCTGACCCAGCAGATAAGCCAGGCACATGGCATCGTCGATGTCGCTCCCGATATCAGTATCTAAAAGAACCTTCATCATTCCTCAGAGAAATTATTTTACGGCTGCTTCATATTCATTCACTATGTCTGCGACCACCTCGTGAACCGAACTGATTTTTTTGGTATTATAGGCATTGGAGCCGGCAAAAACAAACCCATCATCCAGGTTTCCCTGTTGTGCGTTTGCCAGCGCATCACCAATACAGTAAGGAGCTGTTTTAAAATCACAGGTTATTAAACATTTCCAGGGACATTTGAAGGGTTTTCTGGCGCCTGCTGCCACATCTTCCAGAAATTTGTTATTTATAGCGCGTCCCGGTAAACCGACGGGGCTTTCAATGATAATAACACTATCTTTTTGTGATTTTATAAAGGCTTCCTTAAATTTTATATCTGCATCGCATTCATGTGTAGGCACAAATCGTGTTGCCATTTGTACTCCCTCAGCACCAAGGCGGAGATATTTAAGGATATCCGCACCGGTATATATTCCTCCAGCGGCAATGACTGGAATATTTTTGCCAAATTGCTGCTTATAAGGTTTCACTACCTCAATAACTTCCGGTAATATTTTTTCAAGAATATATTCAGGATCATCGATCTGCTCTTTCTTGAATCCAAGGTGCCCACCCGCCAAAGGCCCTTCCACAACAACAGCATCAGGTGACCAGTTGTATTTTGCCCAGGAGTGGAAAATAATTTTTGCGGCACGAGCGGAGGAAACAATCGGGATCACTTTTGTAGCTCCTTCTTTCATCCGTTCTGGTGTCAATATCCGGGGAACTCTGAGAGGAAGCCCTGCTCCTAATAAAACAAGATCAGCGCCTTCGTTTACAGATGTGAGCAGCAAGTTTTCAAAATCCGAAAGAGCCACCATTATATTTACGCCTATAATCCCATGCGATAATGATTTTGCCTTCCTTATCTCCTTTGTCAGTTCCTCTAAATTCGTTTCTCTGTACGATGATTTGGAATCTGGCTTGAGCATTGCAAGACCAACCGAAGCAATCACACCGATGCCGTTTTCGTTTGCAACCGCCGATGATAATCCTGATAATGATATACCAATTCCCATGCCACCCTGGATAATGGGCAATTTGGCTGTTAAGTCACCTATTTTAAGTTCCGGTATCTTTTGAAAACGTTCCAATTGTTCCCTCCGTATAGATCAACAGTATTTATCTAATGGTTGATAAAAGAAATATGTCACCTTGTAGCTTATTTAGTGCAGCTTGGTCAATACCCGTGAGCTTATACTCCATCCAATTCGCTCATTAGGTGGGGGCTATCGCCTTTACAGGTGACATCCAAATGAAGAATACAATCGTTCCCTGCTTTTCTTAAATTGATCGAATGTTATCAATAATGTTGTGCCGGACTTGTGTCAGGATGTCCAACATGATAATCTAATCGTGTTATAGAGGTAACTATGACGAATATTATTTTCTTTTTTACCGATCAACAGCGGTGGGATACATGCGGTTGTTATGGACAGCCATTGGAGATTACTCCCAATCTGGATCGGATGGCCCGGGAAGGGGTGCGGTTTGAGAATGCCTTCACCTGCCAACCGGTATGCGGACCGGCTCGTGCCTGCCTGCAGACCGGGAAATATGCCACCGAAACAGGCTGCTATCGCAATGACGTTCATCTTCCGTTAAATGAAAAAACTATCGCTCACCATTTATCTGAACATGGATACGAGCTTGGCTATATAGGGAAATGGCACCTGGCTTCTAACAGTGATGCAGGCATCAATCACAGAACTGCTGCAGTACCCATGGCGCATCGCGGCGGATGGAAAGACTACTGGCTGGCATCGGATGTACTCGAGTTTACCTCTCACAGCTATGACGGTCACATGTTCGATAGGAACGGTGAGCGGCGTGAATTCCCCGAAAGCCGTTACCGTGTGGATGTTCTGACGGACTGGGCGCTGGAATACCTTCAGAGCAGAA
>CBDUZM010000336.1:0-4404 GCA_965371685.1 uncultured Spirochaetaceae bacterium
GAACCGGGGGAGAAAAGGTCTCAAAGCGCTTGAGCCGTGTGTTCGCGTGTAGCAAGGTGAGATCCAATAGTAAAGACGATGATATTATGGCTGGAGGCCAGGAAAATGCCTGCTGAAGGGCAGCGGACAATTGTTTGAGGACAGAGTGAACCCAGAGCAGTAAGAAACGAGACAGAATGTCAATTAAGCGCAGCTGGATCGAAGTCCGGAGGTGAGCGACCAATTTTGACCAAATGCCGCAGGATCTTACGCACTTCCTCAGGCTCGGTGATGACGGCAATAATTCGCATCGGGGAACCACAGCGGCTACAGATCAATGGATCGACCTCATACACCCTGGCTATCAACCTGGCCCAGGTGCAGCGGCTCTCCTTGTCGGAGACAGAAAAGGCTGATTCTTCGGAGTAGGGTTGCTCTGGCTCAGAAGGTTCCAGGTGCTCCTTCTTCCACCCCGGAGGGGCATGCCGGACTACATGGGGCATCTTCATCCATTTGCCTTTGGTGCGCGAGGCGTACAGGCCGTATCGCCGGATATATTGAGATCCGCGAGGCGGAATGTGTTGCGTGAGCTCCAGGAGGAAACGTGTCACAGGAAGAGTCTCGGTTTTTCCCTTGAAGAAGTCGTTGTTGGAGGTGTAGGAGATCACCGTGGTTTCGCCGTTCTCTTGGATGCTTATCTTCTTCAAAGATAGAGGTGGACGGGCGATGTATTGGGAAAGGGATTCTCGGGCTTTGTCTGAGAAAGCTGGTATACCAACGGCATTGTCGACTGAAAACCCTGAGTGTCGCCAGTTAACAAGCTTGGTAGCCAAGTTTGCATTAATGAGCTTCTTCTTGAGGAAAAACTTGATGATTATCTTGCGAAAGTACTCTGACATCCTGTGAAGATCACCGAAAGAGATGTGCACGAAACTGCCGTCCTCATCGAAGCCACCCTCCAAAACGATGGCGTGGTAATGGGGATTGAATCTCAAGTATTCGCCTGACGATTGAAATGCCAGGACCATCCCGGTTTTGATACTTATTTTTGCTGCTTTGTTGTAAAACCGCTCGATGATGGCGAAGATAATACGGCTGACCTCTGAGAACAGCCGCCGGTTATGCCGGAAGTAAGGCCTCAGGAGCTTGGGGAAGGTGAAGACGAATTGCCGGTGAGGCAACGCCAAAAGAAGCCGATCCTTCATGTACTCCGAAAACAGAAGTGTTCGTTTCTGCGAGCAGGACGGACAGAAGTAGAAGGATTTACACGAAAACGGACGGAAATACTCGAATCTGCATTCAGGATTGCTACATTGGATGCGAGCGATACCCTCAGAGTAGTCTCCGCAGAGGATGAACTTCTCCACGACCTTGGTGACGCGCTTGATTCGGAATCGGCCATAGATGATCGCGAACTTCGATTCATACTGATCGGCGAAGTTCTGAAAGTGTTTTTTGAAGAGAAGCTGGACTGCACTGATTCCTCGCTGTCTGTAGACTGATTCACTGGGCGGAGTGAGTTGAAGGGATAGCTGAGATACCACAATGGTATTAACGAGGTTGTCTTACATGATACTTTTATTGCATCGGGCTTTGAAGCAGGCGCCGCCTTGGGGCCCGGGGCCATCCTTGGCCCCTTGCCCCAGGGCGAAAACTCAGGAGGATTCGCCATGGATGGCGAATCCGTCAGATGGGAATGAAAATGTGCAATTTCTTTGTACTACTTCTTACACATTCTTTCCTGTCAGTTTACTTTTCCACAACTGCTATCCAAAATTATTTTAAGAATTTTGCAAATGGCTAAGTGATGATGAGGAGTTATCAAAAAAAGAAGACTACAAAAAAATGCTTGCGCAAATTGAGAAATACTGGGATAAACTATTTTCAGATCCAATTGTTGTTGATACACCTCATGGGAAAATTACCATTCAACCACAGAGGACTAACAATATTATTGAACAATTATTCAGAGAGGTTAAACGGGGATTTAGAAAAAAAAGTGGGTTGAAATCGTTAAGCAAGATACTGAAAGGTATGCTGGCTGATACACCTTTTATCAAGAACTTGGAGAATCCAGAGTACATGAAGATTATTCTTGATGGGAAATCATGCCTGGAGGAACGGTTTGCAGAAATAGATGCAAAAATAGTGCGCCGTGAGTTATTTAAGATGACAAATGATTCAGTAAAAATACCACCACAGATAAAAAAACTTATCAAAATGCCCGAGCTTCCAAACACATTAGTTGCTGCTTTTACCGGTTAAATTGTAAAATCCAACCGTATTGTGCGTTCATACCTTCTTTTATAGGCTTTTAAACCGCATTCAAGGATAATGCCGAAACCTGTTCGAGTTTTTTTCCCCTGGGGGCTATAGACGGGAAGATATTTCCGAAAGGAGTAAAGGGTGGTCGCATGTTTGCAACCACCCTTTCAAATTGGCCGATCTTAACGCGGTCGATCAGCGAGTCGTGCTCCTATTTACGGTATTATCGTTGCCTGATCGAGCACGTAGACCCGGCGGCCGTCATTATCTCATCGTCAACCGTCAGCTTCTTGGTTCCGTGCGTGACCAGTTTGCATGGACCTTCTCCCAGCCATCCTTGGTGTGCGTATAGACCAGGGTAACGTTCCAGCGGGTGACCGTGCCGTCTTTCGCAAGGATGGCATTCAGGTTGAAGGTGAAGACTGCAATGTTACCGTACAGATCAACCCTGGGGTTGGGGATCTCGTAATTAAATTTGGGGACCTTACCCATGTAGGTCATCAGGTGTTCCTTGACGGCGCCGTCCTCGAGCCTGCCATCCGACATATGATCGAAGTAAGTCGACTTATCGGTAAACTGCTGAGCATAGAGCGTTGGATCGCTCTCGCCATACCACCCATCCAGAGCGGCGCACTCGAGCGCCAGAATTTCTTCGAGAGCAGCTGCCTCCTTTTTCTCTCTCAAGGCGGCACCAAATACGAGTCCGCCCAATAAAGCGAACATCCAACAAATCGCGATGAACCTTTTCATTGTTCTCCTCCTATTGATAAAATAGAATTCGGGTTGGACTGTACCCGACAACAGATCCTACGACACATAAAATGTCGCAGACGACCGTTACGCTACCGTTACAGAAAGCGTTACACAAAGGACCTTGTTCATTTTTTTTCCTATTTCTGTTATTCTTTTTACCGAAGGAGCGATCATGTCCCAGCTGTCCCTATACTTCCTTGGGTCACCTCGCGTTTACCTTGGCGGCGTCACCGTGGAAATAGACCGCCGCAAGGTAATAGCCCTCCTTGCATACTTGGCGGTGACAGCGCAGCTTCACAGCCGCGATGAGCTGGCCGAGTTACTGCACGGCAAGCAGGACAGAGAACACGCGCGAGCCAACTTACGCCAAACCCTCTCGTTCTTGCGTAAAGCTATCGGCCAGGACCGCCTCGGCGCCGACCGCCTCGGCGTATGGCTGACCAGCGGGAAGGGCTTATGGATCGACGTGACCGAGTTCAAGCGTCTCCTGGAAAACGGGCAAGCGGCGGATATACAAGGCGATCTTTCCGTCGCCAACAACCACCTGGCCGAAGCCGTGGGGCTGTTCCGCGGCGAGTTCCTCTCGGGCTTTTATGTAAAAGAGAGCACCGCCTTCGAGGATTGGCAACTGATGGTGCAGGAGAACCTTCGCCACCAGCAGACCTCTGCGCTCCATCGGCTGGTGGAAATCCACGGTGTATGGGGCCAGTACGAGCAGGCTATCGATTATGGGCGGCGGTGGCTGGCTCTGGATCCCCTGGAGGAAGCTGTTCACCGCCGGTTGATGCAGCTGCACAGCTTGGCGGGTCAGCACCTCGAGGCGCTTCGCCAGTACGAAAGGTGCCGATCGGTGCTGGAGCGGGAACTGGGGGAGAAACCAGAAGAGGAGACCGACCGGCTGCATAAGTATATAGCCTCCCGAAAGCTCCTGCCGGAGGCTGAGTGGCGGCGGGGGCACAAGCCAGGTAGTTCTTCACCCTTAGCCCTGAAGCCACTCTCGGGAACCCCGCTGTTCCTGTTCGCTAAGATTGCGGCTGCCGGGGAAGAGCAGGTGATTCAGCAGGAGGCTATGCTTCGTAAGGCTATCGGGGAGGAGCGAGGGCGGATCCTATCAGAATCGGGACAGGTGTTGTGCGCGGTCTTTCCCACGGTGGATGCGGCGGTACGAGCGGCGCTGGGTGTGCAGGTTCGAGCCCGGGCCATCGATAGTGGAGTTCGGATTGTTCTTCTTGCAGGGGAGCGTGCTCAACAGCAAGTCCCTTCCTCTATGTTCGTGGAGCGAGCCGAGATGCTCCTGGAGGTTTCACACGCCGGGCAGGTTCTGCTAAACGAGACGGCCGCGGAACTTGCCGGCGGGACGGAGCTTTCCGAAGGCACGACTCTGCGCTGCTTGGGGGCTCACCGGCT
>CBDUZM010000337.1:0-4397 GCA_965371685.1 uncultured Spirochaetaceae bacterium
AAACGAAACACGATGCAGCCCTGGTAGCCAAACGTATTGACAGGGTCAACCCCACCCGTTTTTCAATCCTTCCGGACGGTAATTATACTGTTTCAGAATCATATATTTATCCAACATTGAGGAGCTTCCCCACCTTCCCGGACAAACCTCTCAAGCCCGGAGAGAAATGGGAGGCTTACGGTATGAGGATAGTCGAGCCCTTTCGCGATGGAGTCTTTACAAGGGTGCGTTTCTACTGCGGATATGAGTATAAGGGCATTGAAGAGAAGGACGGCAGGGAGTATCGGATAATATCTGCTCAGTACGCCATGCGTTATAAGCAGGGACAGGACCCCTGCGGTGACGAACGAATAAAAAGCATCAGCGGAAAGCACGTGGTAAAAATATATTTTGACCTGGAAGGAAAAAGGCCTTACTTCATGCAGGACATAATGGATGAAACCTACCTGGTGACGGACAACAAATCTATGGTCTTCAAAGGTTTTATCCTTACCTGGTTTGACGGTATTGCAGCGATGGATAGATCGCTCGTTGCAGACGACATAGAAAGAGCTCTTACGGATGCGGAGGTATCGGATATATCGATCGAAGAAAAAGAGGAAGGCGTAGCTTTAACTCTAAACAAGATCCACTTCGTGGCGGATCAGGCTGCGGTACTGCCCGAAGAAAAGAGAAGGCTGTATGCTGTTGCCGAAGTGCTCAAGAATATAGAGGAAAGAACGTTTCTTGTGATAGGTCATACAGCCGATGTAGGACGGGAAGAGGAGCAGTATATTCTTTCTGTTGAAAGGGCAAAAACTATTGTCGATTACATGGTTTCTCAGGGCATAGATTCCAGGCGTTTCATCTTTGAGGGAAGGGGAGGAACTCAGGCTGTTGCGCCGAATGACACAGAGGAAAACAGGGCGAAAAACAGGCGGGTGGAGATTATTATACTGGAGGACTAGCGCGACAGCTAGGGACCGGCAATATGAATACGTATGAAAAGCTCAAACCCTATTTCGGCGATATTCACAACCACTGTAATATCTCCTACGGGCATGGATCGATTGAAGATGCTTTCAGGAATGCCGGGGAGCAGCTCGATTTCTGTTCGGTAACAGGTCATGCCTTCTGGCCGGATATGCCCGAATCTGACGCCCACAATCGGCAGATTGTTGACTTCCACAGGAAAGGATTCAACAGGCTTCGAAAAAATTGGGAGCATGTCAAGGCTGTCAGCAGGGAACAGAATAGAGAAGGAGAGTTCGTTACTTTCCTGAGCTTTGAAATGCATTCCTCCGAATTCGGCGACTATACGGTGGTATATAGAGAGCTGGAGGGGGAAATCCTGTACTCAAACGGCCTGCCGGAGCTTGTCGATCGCCTGCGGGATCTGAGAGGGAGGAGCATCGAAGCTGTAGCTATCCCGCACCATATCGGCTATAGGCGGGGGCAGCGGGGGATCAACTGGGACACTTTCAGCAGTGAGTTTTCTCCCGTAGTGGAGATCATTTCCATGCACGGTCTTGCCGAAGCCGATGAAAACACCCACCCCTATCTCCATTCCATGGGCCCGTGCGATCACAGGAGCACTATGCAGTACGGCCTTGAAAAGGGCTGCGTCTTCGGAGTAATCGGCTCGACGGATCATCACAGCGCTCATCCCGGAAGTCACGGCCATGGGCGGACCGGCATCTGGGCGGAAGGCAACTCGCGAAGTGCTGTATGGGAAGCTTTCATTGCACGCCGAACCTACGCGCTTACAGGCGATCGGATTGAGCTGAAATTCGCCATCAACGGACACCCCATGGGCGCCGACCTTCCCCGGAGCAGCGATCGTGCTGTTGAAATAAACGTTGAGGCAGGCGGCGCGATTGACTGTGTTGACGTAATACGAAACAACAGGCTGATCCGCAGGTTCTCGGAATGTGATGTGGATGTGATCGAACCGGGAGATATTATCCGCACAAAGCTGTTTTTGGAATTGGGCTGGGGGCAGCGCAAAATGCGGATGGATTGGGATGTAAGCCTGGGTATTTCCGAAGGCCGCATCGTGGGAATAGAGCCGCGGTTTAAAGGACAGGAGGTGGTTTCCCCTTTGGATAAGGAGAGTTACTCCCCCGATATGCGTTACAATTCTCATTGGGAAAGAATTGATGACCGCACGGTATGTCTGAAAACCGTTACTTATGGGAATCCCAACAACTCCACCTGTGCCAACCAGGGAATCTGTCTGGATGTTGAAATTCCCTCGAGGTCGGAGGTTCGGGCCGTAATAAACGGACGTGATATAAAAATCCCGATTTCCCGCCTGCTGGAGGGAGCGCAGGGCGGACGGTTGAGCGGCATTCCTTCGCCGTCCTATCGTTTTCATCGGGCGCCTCTGCCCCGGGAGTTCCAATGGAACCTGGCCTTCAAGGATACAAGCCGGACCGAGGATGATCCTCGAGGAAAAGCGGTCAAGGACAGCTATTATATTCGTGTGCGTCAGAAGAACGACCAGTGGGCATGGAGCTCTCCGATCTTCATAGGCCGATAGTACGCATAAAGATAGTACGCATAAAGATAGTGCGCCGGGATCAGATATTCATAAAAGGCAAGGAGGGTTTATGGAATATACGGTAGCTGCATACGGAGAAGCACTCTGGGACCTGCTCCCCACCGGTCCGGTGCTCGGAGGCGCCCCCCTGAATTTTGCTTACAGAGCGGTTTCTCTCGGGAACCGGGGGGGAATCGTCAGCCGCCTGGGCGAGGATGAGCTTGGAGAGAAAACTCTTCAGCAGATGAGACGGCTTGGAATGGAAGCCACTTATATTCAAAGAGACGACGGGTATCCCACCGGAACTGTAAATGTCCGGCTGGACGAAGCCAAAAATCCCGATTATGATATAGTGGAAAATGTCGCTTATGATTATATCGAAAAAACAGCGATCGTCGAAGAGCTGATAAGAAAATCCGATTGTCTCTGCTTCGGAACCCTGATACAGCGATCAAAGGTTTCCCGATGCACTCTTATCGATCTCATCGACCTGTTTTGCGGAAAATTTATCCTCCTGGATATCAACCTGCGCAGGAATTGCTATACAAGGGAAATCATAAGCTCGTCGATGGACAGGGCGAATGTTCTCAAGCTGAATGATGATGAGGCGCTCGTTCTGGCGGAAATTTATGGGATTTCCGATAATCGCATAGATCGTATTGTCGAGGCCCTGGTTCGAAAAGCGGATCTGCAGTACTGTGTAGCTACCCTCGGCAGCAGGGGCGCTTTGGGCGTCTCCCGGGAAAAGGAGATAGTTTATCTTCCCACGTACTATGTAAACCTTCAGGATCCCTGCGGTTCCGGCGATGCCTTCACCGCGGGATTCATTCATTCCCTGCTCAGAGATAAACCGTTGATAGATGCGATAAGGTTCGGCAATGCTATGGGGGCTTTAGTGGCAGGTCAGGAAGGCGCAACTCAGCCTGTAAGGCAGGAAGAGATTCAGGAGCTCATGGAGGAGAACAGGCCGGACAGAATAGATAAAGACCTTGCTCAATACATGGAAGTTTGAGTACATACAATGCACGTACGACCGCATCAATTGTTATTGCATACACCTGTGATTTTCAGCACGTCCGTTATGCTCCCTATCCGGTAATCCGGATCGTAAGGCACACCGTCCGGGAGTGCTTTCTCTTCATCGCAGATCCATGCGGCGGACATGCCTGCTTTTTTCGCGCACAGCACATCGGACGGTTCGTTTCCTACGTACAGCGATTCCCGGGGTTGTGTTTTTACTTCTCTACAGGCAATATGAATAATCTCCGGGTCGGGTTTCTCCACGCCAACCAATTCAGATACCACAACCGCATCGAAATAATCGAGCAAGCCCTGGTTGTGAAGGATGGAGGGCAGCGACTCGTTGAAATTAGAGATCACTCCAAGCCTGTAACCATGATCGATCAGGCTTGTGAGCGTCTTGTGCGCTTCCGGTACAGCCTTCCATGTTCGTCTTGATTCGGAAAAGCTTAAATAATTATCTGTTGTTTCCCATGTGTCCTGGTCCGGAGGGGAGGAGGCAACAGTCTTCAATCCCTCGTTATACATGCGGCGAAGAAAGATCTTGTGAAGCATCCGGGGTGAACCGTTCAATTCCCGGGCTGACTGCTCCTCAGCCCATTTTTTGCAGCGTAGGACAGCCGCCTCGGCTTCATCGATCGTTAGAAAGACTTTTCGTGCTTCGAAGAAGCTTATCAGTGTACGCAGCAGGCTCGGTTCCTGCCTGATCAAAGTACCGCCGGCATCGAAAAATATTACCCGGTAGATTTGCTTCCGTTTCATATCACAGATCTTTATTCGAGTTTCGATTCAGCCATCCTTCGACTTGTTCAACGGTCTCTTTAACTAAAGCTGTGGAAGTATCCAGAACGGTAAT
>CBDUZM010000338.1:0-4392 GCA_965371685.1 uncultured Spirochaetaceae bacterium
CTCATCAGGCTGAGCTTGGGGGAGAGAGTAAGAGTTGTAAAACTCTTTAAGAATTTCCATGAGTTCTATGGTTTGTTGGGAGTCAAGTTTCTCAATCTCTTCTGGGATTCTAGTTGAAAGACTGGTGCCAAGATAGCTTTCAAATACATCAATCACGGTTGAGATTTGATTCTCTACGTTGGAGATTAACGGTTGTTTCTCAATTTGTGACATAATAACCTCAACTTCCTGGTGCTCATGGAGCCTAACTACTCATATACAGTCTGCAGAATTAGTATATTCGGAATTGAGATTTCGGTTAATTTATAGATTCGTACTAAGCCCTGTGCCTTCCCATAATTCCATCCACTTTCCGAATCCCGATTATATCAGAGCCTGCCGATTGCGCAATGCTAAATGAACCTCTTTCTCACTCAGCTCTCCATCTCCCACTTCATAACATCATGTTTTCCAAATTATTAATTTACAGTACGGAGCCAGATATCTTACCAGCCCTGCAGGTTGGGGTCCCCCCGGCGCTCGATTGGGTCGGGGCGTGTTGGCTGGGGGTGCTCTGGGATCCGTTTCTAAAGTCTACCTTGCGTGTCAGGTAACAATATGGACTTCTACTTTCCGCCTGGAACCTGAGAAATTACCGATTTTTCTCTTCGACCTTCATTTGATCTTCAAGGAATCCTCACGCATTTGAAGCCGGATGGAATAAATTGCAGCAAATCATCCAGACCGTCAGGATCGGATTCAACCCGTCTTCTGCTCATCAATAAATAAATCATTTGCAATTATTCCTTCTATCGCTAGATTACTTTCGAGATGAGAACGTACCTGGACTGCATACCATGCTTTTTCAAGCAGGCTCTGGAGGCCTCGAGGATCGCCGGCGCGGACGAGAAGACGCAGCGGCAAGTACTTGATGCCGTCGCAGAAGCCCTCCCATCCTTCCCGCTCTGTGCGTCACCTCCAGAGATGGGGCGTATCATCCACATGCTTGTGCAAAAATACACCGGGATGGAAGATCCCTACCTCCAGATCAAGGAAATGAGTAACAGGCTCGCGCTAGGCGTCTATGACAGGGCGAGAGGATCACTCGATGGCAGTGTAGACAGATTGATGACAGCCGTCGAGCTGGCGATAGCCGGTAATATTATAGATTACGGAGTGAAAAACACTCTCAACGTGGGTGAAGAACTGGAGAAGATCCTCTCCCGCAAGCAAAGTACGATCGGGAGCCAGGACAGAGACTTCTTCGCGATCGATCCTTTCAGAAAATCGCTTAGCCAGGCTGACTCGGTGCTGTACCTCGGCGATAACGCCGGCGAGACGGTTTTCGACAGGATACTGATCGAGGAAATCCTTGGAATGGATGGCACAAAGACCATAACATACGTGGTGAAAGAAAAACCGAGTATCAACGATGCGCTGGAAAAGGACGCGGTAGCCAGCGGTATCGGTCAGCTTGCTGAGATCATCTCGTCAGGCTCCGACGCTCCAGGCACTATCCCGGCTTTTTGCTCCGATGAATTCATGAAAAGATTCTACTCGGCTGACATGATCATCAGCAAGGGGCAGGGAAACTTCGAAGGTCTGTCGGATAGCAATAGGGAGGTGTTCTTCCTTCTGATGGCCAAATGTCCGGTAATCGCAACGGATATCGGATGCCGGACGGGGGACATCATATTGCTTCATCACGTGCCCGGATAATCACCCTGTTCGCCATAGTTTCTTGATCGGCTTTTTTTCTTCCGGCGATTCACTCCGTCATTACGCGAATTTCCTCCTGTCCCTCGCCAATAATAAACCGATCGTTGGCGGTTAAATCCAGGGAGGCTTGTTAATTGTACGTCGGCTGAATTATTTTGCCCTACGCAGCAAAAGATCTTGTTGTTGCAACCTCCCGGCGGAAGTAATACAATTAATCCAACGAATTATTCAATGCAGGTAACGATGATAATAGTGCGGTGCGCTCAATGTAACGGCAAAATATTTAAATACCTCAAGATCGGTAAAGGCAGATTGTTGCATTGCTGGAAGAATAGGATAAAAGAGAACCACTCGCTGCAGGAGGGGGATCAAATAAAATGTCAGTGCGGCAATGTAGTTGGTATCGATCAGGGAAAGATGATAAAAATCAAGCAGCATTCCATTAAATACACCGGTACCATAACCAGAAAATGATAAAGCGTTTTAGACATGCGTATTGAGATTTTCGGCACAGAATCACTGGGGGTTCGGGGTCTTTCCTGTAAGATCGAAACCGCTGACCGCACCGTCTTTATCGACCCCGGCATTGCCTTGGGATACAACAGGTACGGTTTGCTTCCCCATCCTTTCCAGGTGGCAGTGGGAAGGACAATTCGCGAAAGAATAGTGAATACGTTAGGGGAAGCTACCGATGTGGTTCTAAGCCATTATCACGGCGATCATATTCCTCTGGTCGATGCCAATCCCTACCAGCTTCATGCAAAACGGGTCATCAACCTGCGGGCGGATGTCCGTTTCTGGGGCAAGGGCTTCACCGGTCTCTCTCCCAAAATGAAAGAACGAGCCATCGCTCTATCCGGCCTTTTGGATAAGGAATTGTTAAACGCCGAAGGGAAATGTGAGGGGCCCATCTGTTTTTCATTTCCCATGCCTCATGGCAATGCAAACCGCGCCCAGGGGGAAGTGATCATGACCAGAATCGAGGACGATGGAATCGTCTTTGTTCATGCCTCCGATATCCAGCTGCTCAACCGCAAAGCGGTACGGAAGATTTTAGATTGGCATCCCAATATAGTGCTGGCCTCCGGCCCCCCCCTATACCTGCAACGATTATCCAAAGAACAGCGGCTTGCTGCCTGGGAAAACGCCGTAATCCTTTCCCGGGAAATAGACACCTTGATTCTCGATCATCACGTCACCAGATGCCAGGAAGGTGAGTCCTGGCTGAAGCATCTCTGTCTGGAAACGGGGAAGCGGGTGCAGTGCGCAGCCGATTTCATGAAAAAACCTCGCCTACTGCTGGAGGCAAAGCGCCGTAAATTATACTGGGAGATGCCAGTTCCGGAAAATTGGCACGGAGATTACGCCCGGGGCAAAGCTACTGTTGACGGCTATCGGACGTGGCGGGGACACCGGGCCTGAAATCAAGAATAATCCAGCAGTGAATGCCCGGTATCTCAGCGTTGAATTATACGATAGAACTCCGTTCCCTGGGCATTTATCGCCCTTGGGACGTCCTGTTCGTAAGATCATAAGTGTGAACATCTGAAGGCAAGACAGTGCACCTCAGATTCCATTATGATCATCGACCAATTCCTACCATTTAATTCCCTATCCCTTTGATTTCTTTGGAGAATAGTGGTGGGCAATACTGGACTCGAACCAATGTGGAAGGACTGGACATACAATAGCCATTGCCGAAAAAAGTGGAGACCGACGCAAGTCTTGCCGATCACTTCGATCTATCTCACAACATGTTTAATCGACGATCTCCCAGACGACCTCGACGTTGTCCGATTTTTCGATATCCTCCGGTTCAAAATCGGGCGTCGCTTCGGAGACCATCATCGCGTCAGTATGCATCTCACTCGCATATGTCCTGTGAAAATGCACTTCGCTCCAGCTGTAATTGATGTCCAGAATCTTTCCCAGCTTTACGCCCGCCGCTTCGGTCATCAGCTTCGCTTTCCGCTTGGCGTTCTTTACCGCTTCCTGCACGAGCTTATCCTTCAGCGCCTGGGGATCAGAAACGGTGAAGTATATACTGAAATTAGCACTGGATACCCTTTTGACTATTGCCTGAAGAAGTCTATTCGACTTTTCCATGTCTCTCGGAAACTCCATCTTGAGATCATGGGTAGCGATATATCCGTTGAAATCATACTCTTCGGTCTTCTTATTGTAGACCCTGTCCCTTACTATCCTGAATGAAGTGGTTTTCAGCGCTTTCCTATCAAGCCCCGCCTCTTCAATGGCCTGCCGCAACTCTTCGACCTGCTTGTTAAGCGATATCAGCGAATCGGCGTACTCCATCATGTGTCCCTGGACATCAAAACTGATCCCGAACACGTCCGGCGACTGGCTTATAGTTCCCGTTCCCTTGACCACGATGGTCCTGGTTCTGCCGTTCATATCTACCTCCTGTGGAATTATTTTGGGTTATACATTTCGTCTGATAAATCCCCTGTTGGTCACTCGGAGCATATCCCAATAATCGATATCCGTCAACTATAAGGCTTATGTCGTGGCTTGGTTTAATGAGGAACGGTCAGTTACTCGATCTCTCAATCAATCAAACACCTTGATTAGCCTAGAGGAATCGGGTTAGAATCCGGAAGGGTTATCATTCAGGGCGGCATGTGAGGATTCTATCCAATAAGATATGCAATATTGGTAGTTGCTTAAAATAATATG
>CBDUZM010000339.1:0-4392 GCA_965371685.1 uncultured Spirochaetaceae bacterium
AGCCCGGGGTTTAAGAATATCGATTTGTCTTTCTAAATAGGAAAGGCAGGCGCCGATTTCTTCAGGAAGAGGATCACGATTATGCGGTGGGCGGCATTTAACCACGTTAGCTATGAAAATATTTGCGTTTCGCTTGAGAAAGGTTTCACTATCACCGAGGCGGACTGCGGACAGCCATTTATCGAGATATCTGCCGGCAGGTCCGACAAAAGGTTTTCCGGTCCTATCCTCTTCAGCTCCAGGTCCTTCACCAACAATCATTACCAGAGGATGATGGCTGCCTTCGCCCGGAACGCTCTGTTTTCTCTCTTTACAGAGAGCACACCGGCGGCATTGTGAAACTTCTAAGGCAACCTTTGCAAGAAGGGATTCTCGACTTTCGGAGTACTGCTTATGAACCTGTCTGAATCCTGTTTCAAGAAAATCTTCCACTTTATCGAGAAGCTGCATGAACTCAGCAAGGATATTCTGACTCGTCATAACATACCTTTTCTAAAAAGAGACCCCTGGCGGACGCAGTCTGCCCTGCCCGTTGCCGGTCCCTGGATTGAATAATATCCGTCAGCTCTTCCGGATCGGCATTCCTCTCCTCCAACTCCAGCAAGAGACCCACAATACCCCGCACCATTTTCCACAGGAATGAGTTGCCCGCTATTTTATATACTATAAACGGCCCCTCAGGATAGAAGCACGATAAAAGTACTTCACGGATTTTTAATTTGTTCATGTCTCCTGCAGCAGCGAAAACCGTAAAATCGTGTTTTCCCACGATCTTCGAAGCCAGCCGATTCAGCCTTTCAAGATCCGGCTGCCGCCGGATATTAAGGCAGTAACGCCGTAAATGGGGATATCCAACATGTGCGCAGCACAGATAGTAACGATAGAGCCGCCATCTGGCTGATCTGCGTGCATTGAAGCTGTCTGCTGCCAGCTCACTGGCAATAACGCGAACATCTTCCGGCAGGTGGGTGTTGATAGCATCGCGATACCTTTCAGGAGGTATGCTGTTCAGACTGCTTCGGAAATTAACAACCTGGCCTGTGGCGTGGACACCGGAATCCGTTCTTCCCGCCGCTGTGCAGGTTATCTTCGAACCGTGCATTTGCTCCAACGCAGCCTGTAGAATTCCCTGTACCGTTCTTCCGATCTTCTGTATCTGCCAACCGAGGAAATCTGATCCATCGTAAGCCAGAGTGAGCTTTATATTGCGGAGGCTCATTGTTCGGTAACCCGGTCTTCCTTAAGCTCCTTCACTTCATCGGCGATATATCCGAAAAGGTCCTTAGCCTTTTCCAGAATAGTAGATGGTTTGCTCTTGGAAGCTTTGCCCATACCATGGACCTTCGAGATGACTTTTTTCGCTTTCTCCAAATTATCCATTCTTAGGTCCGGATCTTTTTTAGGACCATATTTATATTCTAAAAAAGCCGTAATGTACAGCATGCCGTCGTATCCGTAATTCTTGTCTAAGTCCGGTCCGAAATGGCTTAGAAAGCTTAGCGACTCTTTACCGGATTGGTCCTTTTCGAGAGCAAGATCGTAGAAGAATCTTGCTTTACGGTAGAATAGCCTGCTTATGTAATCGTAATTTTCATTGGGCTTTTCCGCATGGAGCTCACTGAAAAGCCAGGCAGCCCTGAGAGCCGACATTCCCTGTTTGATGGTAGGCACGTATTCTTTTTTGAAATGATCGTAGCACATAACAACCAGATAGTAGCTTACACTCCCTTCGGCAAGGGTCCGAATCTCCGTAAAATCTATTTTGTCGAAAAGGAGTTTGATTGAGGAGATCCTTTTATCCTGCTCATCCCGTATATTGGCTATAGTATCCTGTTCGGATGACTGCGCGTCAAAATCTTTAGGATACGCTGCATAGAAACAAACCGGACAGACTACTACCGTGTATATGAGAGGGAAAATCTTGCCGAATTTTTTAGACGGTTCGTAGAGACGTCGTAATTCATCGGTGAGCTGTCCCGCAATCAGTCGGCCGCTCCCTGACATAAGATCCTCTCTGAAGAAATCAGAACCGCAAACAGGACATGTAACGGCTTCTTTTGAAAAAAATGTTATCTGCTTCATCTTGTATTCTCTCTTATAATATAATATCCGAAAAAATTGTTTTTTAACAATATTTTTGGATATGATAGGAATTATTCTCAATAACAACAAAAGCAATGGCGTAATCGCGTTCATGTGTTAAACTGACAAAGACGCTCCCACTACCCTGCTTCTCATAAATTTCTTTAGCCCTGCCATATAGAAACAGTTCCGGTTTTCCCCTGGGGTCATTCAGAACAGCCACCTCATTCAGAGAAAAACCTATCAAACCCGTGCCCAAAGCCTTACCAAAGGCTTCTTTAGCAGCAAAGCGGGCTGCCAGTGAATGTATCTCCATACTGCCTTTCTTTCGCGCCTCTTCCAGCTCATCAGGATGAAAAAAGCGGCTCAGCAACTTGGGAGAATCCCTCCATTTTTTACAGCGATCAATATTTACTGCATCCAATCCTATCCCCCGTATCATCTCTCCTCCTTTGTTTTGGGTAATATGGTTATAGTGATCGCTTTGGGCCCATATTCACGTATTTCCATACGAGAAGGAACCGTTGTATTTACAGGAAAGACATATTCTCCCGGTATGTTGATATCGGTAAGGTCTACAGCCATCAATATATCTCCCGTCTTCAATTCTTCCATAAGAAGCTGCGGCCCCTGAAGCGTGATCCTTCCCGAAGAAACATCTTCAACCCATTCAAGCGAAGGATTCATATTCAATCCCTTGATGGGAATATCGGTAAACATTCGGGTTACAATAACTTCCTCAATATTTCCATGAAACTCCACCGATGTATCTCCCAATATATGTATAAGAGGATCGAGCTGCTGCAGTTTAATTCTTACTGTAAAGTCATTGCTTTTACCCGATATGTCAATCTCGCCGGTGCTCAATCGGGATATGGTCTCTAATTTGCTGCGGGGACCTTTCAGCTCGATCATAGCAGGATATATTTTATAACCGGACAAAGTGTAACCCTGCGCCGGTGTGCCTCTAAGTTTCGGTTGTACACTGAGCACCTTTTTTATCTCTTTTTCCAGCATGATGCTGACCTCGGTTGGTTCTACTTGCTCTACAAAAACATCGGAACTGAGGGCAGGTCCTCTTCTAGTGTACCTTACCGAGGAGACAGCTTCTCCTTCCTGTTTGATCGCTGAAAGGTCGGTAAAAACTCTGTAGTCAGTAGGCCGAATACGGGATATTACCTCTGCATTATCGCCTTTAACCGTTATGCTCACTTTTTCCTGATAGGGCATTGAAATAGCAAAGCCTTCGGGAAGTATAACTTCCAGGGGTACTTCAACGTTTTTCTCCTGAAGGTTGTTCATTCTGTTAAAAACCAGGAGCAAAATGGCCTCTGCAATGGAGAGAACATTTGGCTGCCAATACGCGAGCAGCCTGTCTACCAGTTCCTTGATCTTCACATGATTATTACTCGACTACGTTGAATTCAAAGAGACGCTTCAATCTTTTTGAAACCTCTTCTATAGACAAATCGTAGAGCAGGTGGGCATCATATGCAAGAGACACGGTGCCGTTTTCCTCGGAAACCACAATGACTACTGCATCGGTTTCCTCCGCCAATCCCAGGGCTGCTCTATGACGGGTACCAAAGCTCTTTCTAATATCAATTTGCTCGGATAAGGGAAGAAAACATCCCGCCGCGACTATCCTGCCTTCCCGAATTACAATAGCACCGTCATGAAGAGGTGTGTCCTCGCGAAAGATGGTTAAGATAAGACTTGAGGATAATTCAGCGTCTATCCGTGTTCCTGTCTCAACAATATTTTTCAGGCCCACTTTCCGGGCCAGTACTATAAGGCTCCCCTGCTTGGTGTCTGATAGAATTTCAACTGAATTGACCACCGATTCGAACTGGTACGGGCTCGTGCTGGAAGGCAGCTTGAACCAGCTTTCCTGTCCCAGGCGAGTAAATATCTTACGCAGTTCGGGCTGGAAAATAATCGCCACACCAATTACAAGACCCGGACCGAACAGATTCAGTACCCAGAGAAGGGTCCTGAGCTGAAAGAAAACAGCTGCCAGATACAGGAGAGCAAGCATAATGGCGCCTTTAATAAGTTGTACTGCCCGGGTCTGCACCAATATTTTGTATCCTTCGTATATGATGAAAGATAGTATAAACACATCGAGAACAGGTCTTATATAATCTCGAAATATCAAAGATCCGTTCAACCAGTCCAAATGGTACTTCTCCTTCGATCAGCCTGATAGACGGCAATTTTTAATTGCATGAATCATCCGGACCATATCGTCTGCTTCCGAGTAATCATGCACTCTAACAATATTGGCGCCGTTTAACACCGCGACAGTGT
>CBDUZM010000340.1:0-4373 GCA_965371685.1 uncultured Spirochaetaceae bacterium
CAGAAAAGGATCTCATCATCCTCACTGGCAGTCATACTATCGGCGAACGCGCTGAGATAAACGTAACTCCCATTGGTGCTGGCCACGACGTTAGGGTTTTCCAGGTAGACGTTGCTCGGTGACTCATCCACATAATCACCCGCACCTGTTCCTGAAAATGTCTCACAATTGTCGCTGGAATAGGCCACATAGACCCGCGTCGTGCTGACAAAATTATCGGTCCGGTAACTCACATAGACGTTCGATCCATTTACAGAAACAGTGCCCACATAATCGGCGGTCGTTGTGCCGGCAGCAATCTGCCGGACACCATTCCAGTGATAGGCTGTTATATAATCCGTCTTAACCTTTGTATCGCCGGCAGACTCTGGTCCGGCAACGGTCAGTGTAACGGTATATACTCCCGGATCCGCATAGTTATAGGTAGGATTTGTTTCTGTAGAGGTCCCGATACCGTCCCCAAAATCCCAGGATCTGCCGGTTACGGGTCCTGTCGATGCATCGGTAAAATCCACGACCAGTTCATTGGCGCCATACGCATCGCCGGATGTAGGAATAGCGGTGAAATCAGCACTGACCAGGTTCGCCGCGGCAGCTGCCAGGACATCTTTTATTATGGGATCAAGAAGATCACTTGAACAGGCAGAAAGAAAGCATATCAAACAGGTTATGAGGAAAATGAACCGTGAAGCTACGGCCTTTCTTTCAACGCTGTTCTGCCGTCCTCGATTATTAAAACTCTGTACCATCATACCACCCCTATTCATCATCGTACCAGACTACATTTTCACTTGTATCGAATAAAGCCGCTCTGCTCGTTCCATCAGCTTTTCCAGCCAGATATGAATATTTAGAAGCGAGCACGGTATCTTCGATTTCCAATTTTTGATAAGTCTCGGTTGCCTCAGCGTACTTTTCAAGCTTAAAATAGATCAGCGATAATCCGAGTAAAACCTTCGGATGATCGGGAGAGTGATTAACCGCTCTGTTGTAGTAGGAAAGAGCATCGCTCAGTTTTCCCTGAAGATAGTATACATTGCCGAGGTTGACCAATGCCGATAGATAATTTGTTTTATCCGTAATTTTCTTGAATTCGGCTATGGCTTCAGAATACATCCCAAAACGAGCGTAAATGACACCAAGTTTGTTAATATATTTCAGATTATTTATGTTGCTCTGGATTTTATCTATAAGCTGAACAACCTTTTCATCGATCTGCATTTCGATAAATTGATTGAGCTTGCTGCTATATTCCCGAAACACAGTTTCAGCATCAGGAAGCTCAACGACAATATCTTCTGAAGGCATGCCAACCGGTTCATACAGCATCCAGGCTTCGTGTACAGGATAGAAAGCTGCGGTATCCATACTGCTGTTTTCTCTCCATTCTTTGGCGCCCTCCTGCCAGGCTTTGAGAAATCCGTCTTTTACCAGCGTAACTTCCACTGGAATCCAGGTGTTGTTGTCCCGAAAGATGAGATCTTCCGGTGTCAGGAAAGTTTTCCTGGCTTCTTCCGGGGGAATGTCGAGTGCGAAGGCTGCATAAATATGTCCCGGTACTGTTATAAATGCAGCTTCTATACCTATCGATTCGAGAAGCGCTGAATAAAGTATGGATAAATCATCGCAGTCACCGGCTTTATAAAACAAGGTCTGGATCGGAAACTGAAGATAGTCAAGAGCCGCCTTGTTTTGTGAAAACTCAATATACGGAGTCTTGGGGTCGATGACGTATCCTATTCCGGAGATCGAAAGAGCCTCGAACAAACCCAGTCCCATTCTGAAATTCGAATTAATAGCTCCACTGGATCCTTCTCTTATATCAACAGCAATTCGCTTGGAAAAACGCAGTATTTGAGGATCTTTTGCCGTTACAAAAGAAGCCGCTTTTCGGTTGTCGTCCCATGTCATTGCGTTTCTATCATAAACCCTTACCGTTTTCGAAATATCACTATTAAAATTTTCACCCAGATAATCATAAGAAACGGCAACTTCCGCGTTTATCTTTGTTCCTTCTGTGGTTTCGAGTATCTTATCCAAAAAAAGGGCATAGAGCGGGATAACCATCTCTTCACCCCTCAGCATCTTAACGATTACGATGCACTCCTTGGCTTTGTCCATATATCTTTTGGCAAAAAAACTCACCTTGACGTTCGTTATAGTGCCATTTTCATTATTCCTGATTGTTACATTTCCGAGAGGGTTTTCATCGTAGTATTTATAAAAAACAGGAAACACGGGGTCTAAGAGAATATCCCGATACTCAATATTCGCCTTTTTTGACCCTGCACCAATATTCCAACCAGCGGTTAACGACAGACCCATGCCTGTGTAGAGTGGCGGATCTGCGAAATACATTTTATAACCCACACCTATACCCAGACTGAATGACGGCGAGAGTACATAGTTTATCTCGAGATGCGGGTTTATAAACAGATTTCCACCGACATCTTCATAATAAAAACGTAGAAAATACCCACCCGTAACCGATGCTCTCAAATTCAGTACTGATATCGGATTATAGCTTATACCTGCGCCGCCTCCGAAAGAAAGCAGGGTCATATTTGTGCCTGCAAGGGTCGGAACCACGTCAAACTCAATTTCTCCGCGTGCAAACACCAGTTGTGAAAACGGAAGGATATAATCTCCGGTTAGATTTAAACCCCCGCCGATTGAAAAATTGTCTTTACTGTTACCAATGGGAACCAACGCCCCGGGCACTGCTTTCAAAGAAAAAACGCTTTGATTTTGCGCTATTAAACTGCTAATACTTCACACATAGAATAGTGAATAGTATGGCACTTTTCCTGTTCATATATCCCTGCTGTTACTAAACTTGTGAAATCATTTGATAGGTTATTATGATAGATGTTAAGAGTCAATAGTTCTTTGCGAGTTATGCTTTTAACAAGCAATTGGTGGCTGTATACTGTTCTTAACCCAAACCACTGCGTTTCGTAAAGGTACGGAACATTCGGTGACTTTCAAGCATAAAACTATTCTTTCATTAGCGTGCTTAGCTTTTTCAGGACTTCACTAATTGTTAATTCTGACAACTTGCAAATAAATTGAGCATTACGGACTCTCCAATCAAGACTCTTTATTTGGTCGGAGAGCACCACCCCAGAGATACTAAGACCAACAGGAATAATAACTTCAAACGGATATCCTTTGATTTGTGATGTTATGGGACAAAACAAGCCAAGTCCAACCTTTTTATTATAAGATTTGGGTGAAACAACAAGCGCTGGTCTTCTTCCTGATTGTTCATGGCCTGCTTTTGGACTGAAATTCAGCCAAACAGCATCACCACGATCAGGAAAGTACTTTTTACTTATCACCAGGATTCTTTTCCCTGCGGAATGCCAGTTGAAACCTCTTCATGACTATTCTCGGCTGTGATTCCCGATAATAATTCCTCCAATGTATATTCCTGATCCTCAATTGGCTTAATTCTCAATTCACCATTTGTAAGGGACATCTCCACAGTTGATCCAGATGCAATGTTCGCTTCAATTGCAAGTGCCTTTGGAATACGCAGAGCCAAGCTATTGCCCCATTTTTGAACTTTAAGTTTCATAGCTACTCGCTTTCATAGTATCTACAATGAATATACATATTTTTAATGAAAAAGTCTATATGCTTTTTCACCAACCCTCACACATTGGGGGGAATTGCTGCTTCGTTTAGTTAGACTCTAGTACAGAATAGGAAATCATGGAAATTCAATCTAAAACCGGCTTTTCTGAATAAAAAAAGGAAAATAAAATATTTCATTGTTGACTATTGTAGTATAACTGTTATACTTATATTGTGCGGATTAGATTTGATAAGTCTAAAAGTGAACGACTTTGTAAAAATCCAAAAAGAGGAATAGGATTAGAAGAAGTTCAAGAAGTGTTTCAACATCCATACTTTGAAGATTGCCGATGCGATGACCCTGAGCAATTTCGAGCGATCGGGTGGGTAAAAGGGAAACTCTATTCAGTCATATATGAAGTTCGTGAAGATGAAGAAGGTGAGTATTGTCATTTAGTAACACTTTGGAAATCGACTCCCCAGGAGGAAAAGCTTTATGAAGAAAACGTATAACAAACCAACTGCCGATGAAATAGCCGATATGGCGGACAGAGGCGAAGATATTTCTCGATATTTTACAAATAAAGGGAAAATGAAATATCCTACCCAAAGAGTCAATGTTGATTTTACCGTTGAAATGCTTAAAGAACTTGATGAAATGGCTGCAGAATTAAATATAAGCCGACAGGCGGTTATAAAATCCTATTTACGGCAAGCTTTGGATCAACATAATTTAGCTAAAAGTAAGGTGAGTTAAATATCCTGGGCAAATATAAATAGTATTTTCCGCCAAT
>CBDUZM010000341.1:0-4345 GCA_965371685.1 uncultured Spirochaetaceae bacterium
TTTCAGTTCCTCCTTTCGAACATGTACACTGTTTATAGTATATCATGTCGAAGCTGTTTAGTGTCTTGTCAAATCCGTCTGTCTCGCATATCCTGTCAGCCCCGCATATAAATGGCTTAGGAGGTTGATTATGCGAAGTTGTACTGTTGAAAAAAACAAGCAGATATGCAACTGCACGTACCCCTGCTCCAGACAGGGAATATGTTGTGAGTGTTTGAGCTATCACAGACGCATGGGAGAATTACCCGCCTGCTACTTCCCCGACGACATAGAATCGGGTTACGACAGAAGTGTTGCTAATTTTATCCAGGTGGTAAAGAAAAGGGGAACCGGTTTCCTTCGGTAACGTTACAGGTAACGGAACTTTGCAAAAACTGCTGCTCTTCTTCATCGACGGCCTGGGTCTCGGCGCGGACGATCCCATAAGTAATCCAATGAGAGACCTTTTTTCCGATCTCATGGGAGGGGAGAGACTTATCGGCAGAGAGGCGCCCCTCTTCTTCCCCAACGGGGTACTGGTTCCAACGGACGCTCTATTAGGTGTTCCCGGTATTCCGCAATCGGCAACCGGTCAGACCTCCCTTTTTACAGGTATAAACGCGCAGAAAAAAATTGGGAGGCACCTGCCAGCCTTTCCGAACATTGAGCTCAAGAGGCTTATTGAAGAGCGGAGCCTGATGAAAGCTCTTCGGAAGAAGGGAATCAAAACCACGGCGGCCAATCTTTATTCCGAAGAGTTTTTTCTAAAAAGACGAAACAGCAGGAGAAACCTTTTCCCCGTTTCCACTTTAACAATAAAAGCATCGGGCAGCGGTTTCAGGTACCCGGAAGATTATAAAGCTGGGCGTGCCGTCTTCGCCGATATCACCAACAGCCTGATACGAAAGAGGGGATACGATATCGATCTTATCCAGCCCGAGGAAGCTGCGGTGAATATGCAGAATATTCTGAGCGACCATGACTTTGTCTTTTTCGAATACTTCATGACAGATCTATACGGTCATAAGCGAAACATCCAGGGACTCATGGAATGCCTGGATGTGTTGAATCGATTTGTCGGAAACCTCTGGAACACGACAGCCTCCGTCAACACTGATATCCTCATTGTCAGCGACCACGGTAATGCTGAGGATGTCTCTATTTCAGACCATACGACAAACAAGGTTCCGACACTGCTGTTAAGCAGAAATAAAAGAAACCGGGAGCTCTTTGCAGGGAAGGTGAAAACCCTTACGGATATTTATTACACCGTTATCGAATACTTTACGGATAGAGGAAGCTAATTTGTTTATGATAGAATCAGCTTCCCTTCGGCGGCGTCTTCTATCTCTTTACGCATCCAGAGCATGGGATGGTAATCACCCGCCAGCCATAATTCCAGGAGATCGTCATAATGAGGACTGCCCAGCTGTCCCGACTGGCCCGGTGGATGAATCATCAGGCTTTTGGAAAGATCACCCATATCAATGATCTGCCTGTGCGACGGCGCTGCCACGATACCATGGTACGGCCGGTCGGCCGATATCCCTGTTTGGAAAGGAGTGTCGGTATCTCCGCCCATGGGAAACGGCCCCCGGTTAAAGACGCGGTCGAGAGGTTTCTTCATGCCCATGGCATGACCTAAGGTAAGGTAATGTATTTTTCCCCACTTCCACTCCTTCGCATCTTTCCCCAGCTCCTTCCTCAACCAATCAATGGCATCTTTCATACTTTGCAGAAGGACCTTTTCGAGGCCGCCTGCCCGGACCAGCCACCACGAATCCGGATTCTCAATCATTCTCAGCATGATATCGGTGTTATGGCCAAGGAACTCACTGGCGCCCTGCAGCACCGGATGGAAACCTTTGCCAAGGAGCTGGTCGGTGAGCTCTGCCCCGAGCTTAGGCTTAAAAAGTTTGCGTAGAAATATGTAAGACGACACTTCGTACAGAGCGGCAGGGACACTCTCCGGCGTGAGCCGGCCGTCCCAGGCACTCAATCGATTCCGAGCCATCTGAATATCGGGATCATCAGACTGCAGCTTTTGAATTCGTTCGGCAAACTTTTTTCCGGGAATGCTGTGCCAGTCCAGCTGGATCGATCTGAAATCGTTAACCAAAAGTTTTTCTTTACCTTTCAATCCGGCGGTGACGCGCTGAGCCCTGTAGCCGTTTAAAAAGGTATTACCAAGAAAATGTGGATAGTCTTCCGGCACTATCTTCTGGTTGCAGCTAACCACATATCCCTGCTCCGGATTAAGGGCATGGGGCATCTCTTCGAAGGGAACTTCGCCTATCCATTCATACTCCCCGGTCCACCCCGGCACAGGAACCATGCCGTCCCCTTTAGCCCTCACGGGGACCTTTCCCGAAACCCAGTGGCCGATATTGCCTTCCGTATCGGCGTAGACAATATTCAACTGAGGTGTTTCAATAAGTTGAACGGCGCGGACAAAATTGTCCCAGTTCTTCGCCTGATTGAGCAGCATCCACCCACAGAGGGTCTTGGACGGCTTGAGGGCAATGGAATTGACAGCAATCCGCTGACCTCCGCAGTCTTCCACCTCGGAAATAATCGGTCCGTGACGGGTAACGACTACACGCTCGATATGCGGCTCAGCGGCGCCTTTTACCTTTATAGATTCCTCAGTTACATCGGCTTCCTTCCACTCTCCCTGAAACTGATACTGCGCGGGATTATCCGGATTGAACTTCTCAATAAAGAGGTCTTCACTGTCCGTGTAGGCAAGAGCCATACCCCAGGCGATGCTGTCATTGTGCCCCACCATTACCAGAGGCAGGCCGGGCAAGGATACCCCGGCTACGTTGAATCCTCCACCCGTCAGGTGAACCTCGTACCAGAGAGACGGGATACCCACTTCCAGATGCATGTCGTTGCACAGAAACGCGCTGCCCGCAGCCGTCTTTCCTCCCGATACAGCCCAGGCATTGCTCCCTTTCCCACTCTTCAGGAAAGGCCCCTTCGCGCCTTTCAGAGTCTTATCGGAATTCAACAGGTTAAACTCTATTCCTCCGGGCAAAACAAGAGGATTTTCCTCCGCATATTCGAATTCCAATTCTCCTGTATGCTCCTTCCCAACGGCAAGGGCAATTCTCGCGCGTACAAGCTTTCCGTACCATGTGTCTGACAGCTTCCAATACATGACCCGGGAGAAGGCCAATACATCGTCCTCTGTCCAGGGATGGGGTTTGTAGCCTAACAGGGTAAATTCTATGGGCAGCCCGGAGCGTGAGTTTTCGATAAACGCATTGATCCCCTTCACGTACGCGCTGATCATATCTTTCACCTGACCGTCGAAATTGGCCCAATCGGATTTTCCCAGCCGTTCCCAGCCCAGGGTCCTGATGACCCTATCCGTGTCCAGCGCCATCTTACCGAAAAGCTCACTCAAAGTACCCCTTCCCGTGCGGCGGTTGAGCTCCATCTGCCAGAGGCGGTCCTGGGCGTGAACGAATCCCTGGGCAAAGAACAGGTCGTTCAAGTCGGCCGCGTAGATATGCGGTATTCCCCATCGATCGCGAATTACTTCAACAGTGGATGTCAGTCCTTCAACTTTCAGCTCGCCGTCAATCACGGGAAGACGTTTCCGCCCCATTCGAGTGAGAATCGAGCGCATTATAGTTCCGAGAATTTGCATCATCATTGGCGAAGTCCTTTTAAAAGGCATGGTATCACGAAACAACGCAGGAATCAATGAAGGCTCCCAGTCGAAGTGGTTTGACAGGAGAGAACGAATGATGTATATTGATCTCTATTCGGTGAAACAGATTTGGGCAACGCTGAGGAGCAACCCGCTGAGGGATAACCGGATGAGGCTACGACGGATATCCGTCAGGGGAAACCTCGGGGTTTTGTGGGCAGAGTCCCAATCACAACTGCTTATCAGAGAAACCCGAAATTCCATATCACTCTGAACCAAGACAATAGGAGGATGCTATGATTAAAAATGAGAAGCTGAGGATTTGGGTTAATAGAATTTTTGCATTTTCAGTTGGGATGTTGCTTATTTTCCTTATAATGAACTTTTCTGTAGTTAGTAATGTTAATAAGCAAAATGAAGAACTAGAAGAGGAACTTGATGAATGTAAATATGAAGCAAATCGACTTTTAAATAATGCTAAAGCATATTTCGAGAATGAAGAATATGATAAGGCTAAAAAAACATTGGATGCTTTATTTGAAAAACATCCAGGTTCAAATGAAACGGCCGAAGGTAAAAAGGTATATACTGAATTAGAAGATGCCGTAAAAAAAGAACAAAAAGAGCAAGAAGAAACAGATAAAAAATGGGAAGCAGCAGTAGGGGTAATTCGAGAAAGTTGGGGAAAAGAGAAGGCAGCACAAT
>CBDUZM010000342.1:0-4339 GCA_965371685.1 uncultured Spirochaetaceae bacterium
CGCGAAGCAGGCCGTCGTACAGATCGAGGGCGCCGTCTTCTCTGACAATGCTTACGAAGTTGGACTCGAAGCTGCCGAAGGACGCCAACCGGTTTATATCTTTCCTGTAGAGATCCTTGTAGAGGTTAAGCCCGGAGACGGACCATTCCAGCATTTGATCGATGTCTTTCAAAAAGGCGTCCCTTTCGGGGATTGAAAGGTTCTTATTTACTCCACCGGGTATGGCCCCGTTTCCATGTATCTTTTTACCGGCCGTTGCCTTGATAATCTCCTGCCCGTATTTCCGCATCAATACAGCCTGGGTAGCGAGCTCCGGGAACTCGATGGCCACTCCGATCACATTCCGCTTCTCAACCGGCGCATCGAAGCCGAAGAGCAGATCGGGAGAGCAGAGATGGTAGAAATGCAGGGCGTGGGACTGGAAGACCTGCCCGTAATGCATGAGGCGTCGAATTTTCTCGGCCGTGGGGGTGAGCTTATCCGCTCCCACAATGACATCCATCGCCTTGGCCGCGCAGAGCAGGTGGCTGATCGGACAGATTCCGCACAGACGCTGGATGATAACAGGTCCCTCCCAGTCAAATCTGCCGAGAACAAAGCGCTCGAATCCTCTGAATTCAGTTATATGAAAACGGGCCTGTTCAATCCGGCCTTTCTCATCGAGATGGATGGTGACCTTGCCGTGGCCCTCCACCCTGGTAACCGGGTTGATAACGATCTTTCTATTTTTAGTATCCGCAGCAGCGTTCATATCTATTCCTCCGTGAAGATCAGTCGTATTTAATTAAATCGTAGCTCAACTCCGGTTCTTTCCCTGATAGCAGGGCCGTCAGAGCCGCCCATATGGTGTCTGCCGATGGCGGGCACCCCGGGAGAAAATAGTCGATTTTTACTACCTCGTGCAGGGGGTAGACCCTGTCCAGTATGAGAGGGATATCCGGATCGTTTGGAATAACCCCATCCACCACCGAAGGTCCGTTCAGGTATACTTCTTCCAGGCATTCCTTCAGGGGAATCAGATTCCTCATGGAGGGTACGCCTCCTGTCAGGGCGCATTCGCCCATAGCCACGAGAATTTTGCAGTGCTCGCGAAACCTCTTCAATACTTCAACCTCTTCTTCGTTGGAGCAGGCGCCTTCGATAATGCCCACGTCCACCGGACCGGTGAAGGTTTTGATATCGTTTATGGGCGAAGTGTCAAAATCCACCAGCTTGATCAGCTCGAGTATCCTTGCGTCGATATCGAGGAAGGACATGTGGCAACCGTAGCATCCTGTGAGTTTTGTTGTAGCGATTTTCGGTTTTGCAGTATCCATACTTATCTCCTCTATCCTTTCGCCTGCTTCTCTATATCAGAGCCGATAGGCTCCTTATCAAATTTCCGTGTTCCGTAAGGCATGCTGTATCCAATCCTCTTGACAACGATGCAGCCCGTCGGGCAGATACTTGCAGCCGTATCGGCGGATGAAATATCGGTTTCCGCGAGCTCGCTTTCCGCGTCGATGGCGACCTTTGTGTTTATTCCTCTGCCTTCGAAACCAAAGATTACCTTTTTATCCTCATCCCGCGAAGCCCTTACACAGCGGCCGCAGATGATGCACCGATTTCTATCGATGAAGACATCCTTATGGGAAGCATCCACCGCTGGATTGCGGTAAAGGTATGGATAGGTGGGTGCGGTCATACCGAAGCGGTAAGCCAGAGCCTGAAGCTCGCAGTTTCCGCTCTTTTCACAGAAGGGGCAGAAGTGGTTTCCTTCGACAAAGAGCATTTCGATAATGCGTTTTCTCGCATCGTTCAGCTCCGGTGTGTCGTTTTCGATAATCAATCCATCGGAGACCGGAAAGGTGCAGGCATTGGTCGGTTTTCCGTTTACATTTATCGTACAGATCCTGCAATGACCGCCGGGTACCAGGTCTTCGTGGTAGCAGAGCCGTGGTATATAAATGCCTGCCGCATCGGCTGCTTCCATGACTGTCTGGCTTGGCTTGGCGTCGATTACCTTACCGTCAATGGTAATTTGGACTTTGTTGTCACTCATAGTGCTTCTCCCTTCAGTACAGATTCCCGACCCGTTATGGATTCAGCCGCGGCAACGGCTTTGTCGATTTCTATAAGCGGGATATAGTCTTCAGTTTTTATTCGCGCCTTGTAGATTTCCGGGATGTTTTGCAGTGTCGTCAGTATCGGGTTGGCGGCGGTCTGTCCCAGACCACAGCGACTCGTCATCTTCACCGTACCGGCAAGCTTCTCCATCTCATCCAGGTCATGCTTACAGGCTCGGCCCTCGATAAGTTTATCCAGCATCTTCTGCAGCAGTGTTGTTCCCACCCGGCAGGGCGCGCACCATCCGCAGGACTCGCTGACAAAGAAATCGATGAAGTCCCTGACAATGGCTAAAAGGTCTCTTTCACGGTTGAAGATCATGATCGAACCACCGGTAGCGAGTTCCTCGTAGCAGAGACGGCGGCCGAAGTCTTTTCGGGCCACACAGGTGCCTGACGGTCCTCCCACCTGTACAGCCTGAGTATTTTCAGCTCCCACCATTTCCAGCAGCTCGTCGATGGTAATGCCGTACTCCACCTCGTAAACGCCGGGATGCCTGCAGTCGCCGGAAACGCTGAAAAGCTTGGTGCCGGTTGAATCCTTTGTCCCCAACCCGGCAAACCAATCAGCGCCTTTCTCCATAATGCGTGCGGCACAGCACAGGGTTTCCACATTATTTACAGAGGTAGGCTGCAGCATGTAACCGCTGGTTACCGGAAAAGGCGGCCTGTCTCTCGGGGCGCCCCTTTTTCCTTCAAGGGACTCGATAAGGGAGGACTCTTCGCCGCAGACATATGCCCCGGCCCCGAGCTGAATTCTTATATCGAAGTTGAAGCCTTCCTTCCCGCATATATTCTCCCCGAGCAGGCCCAATCGCCTGCGCCGGTGGAGGATATCCTGAAGATATCCATAGAGATACTGGTACTCGGCTCTAAGGTAGAGAAGACCGAGTTCGGCGCCAATAGCATATCCCGCAACTGCCATGCCTTCGAAAAGCAGGTCCGGCGCTTCGGTGAGGATCACACGATCCTTGAAGGTTCCCGGTTCTCCTTCGTCGGCGTTGCATATCAGGTAATGCTCTTTACCTTCCGCCTTTCGGCAGAAATCCCACTTCATGGCTGTTGGAAATCCTGCGCCTCCCCGTCCTCTCAGCCGGGACTTGTTTATCTCAGCCGTAACGTCTTCCGGACTGCCGTTGATCGCTGCACGAATAGCATCTCCGTGTTCCATCGGAGAAAAAATTACAGGTCCGGTCTTACGGATATTATTCTCCACCCTGGCGCCCGGTTGGCTGGAATAAGCGCCCTTGAAGCTGTCGTATTTTCCTTCTCGCACCGCATCGACGAGCTTCGGCACATCACCCGGTTTGAGTGCTGTCACCACTGTGCCGTTCACAAGGGCTGAAGGCGCCTGATCGCTCATACCTATACACGGCGTATACTCGAGCGTTATTGTGCCGTCAGGGCTGGTCTCGCCGAATTTTGCCCCTACCGCTTTTTCAAACGCACGGGCCACCTCTTCCATGCCGTGCATCTTCTCCACAGGGGCATTGCACAGGCGAATAACAGATTTACCCTGGGGTTCTCTGGAAAGTAAGTGGTAAAAACTGACCATGTCCCTGACTTCAACACGGTGGATACCGAGGGCATCGGCGATTTCCTTGATCACATCTTCGCCGACGTGGCCGAGGTCGTCCTGGGTTTCCCTCACGATATCCATCAGCCGGTAACGATCGTTTTCATATTTGGAAACGGTCTTTTTAATGGATGCTGATAAATTGTTACTCATACGCGTTCTCCCCTTTACCTGTTCTTCTCACAGAATTACGGCCCCCCTGTCGGACAGCGACAATCCTCTAAAACAATCGTGAATGAATGAACGAAAATCATATGGTACTATATACCATTGTTTTTTTTTTTGTGCAAGTGAATGTTAGTAAAATTGTAATATTTCTTTTTAAACTGTAAAAATCGTTATGCTGCCTAATATCCGTGGGATTTGGCGGGCTGTTTTTTTTGATATCTGCTGCTGACCGGTTTATACCAACGGCAGTTGGAGTGGTTATAAAAGCTCCCGGGACGCTATGCCCGGGAGCGGTAAAGGAAAAGGTTAATCCGTATCTACTGCGATTCCACTTGGAGCGCCAGACGCTGGAAATGATCCGATTTGGTTGCCGTTAAGATCGTGTACTGTTATCGTATTGTTGCCTTGATTTGCTATATACATCCTGTTGTTGGTTATTTTATCAAGGGCAATTCCGCGTGGATAATCTAGACTTCCTGGTACTATATAT
>CBDUZM010000343.1:0-4327 GCA_965371685.1 uncultured Spirochaetaceae bacterium
TTGTACTGCATGTTGACATAAAAATCTCCGAAGCTGGCATCCATTCCCAGTGTGCCCTTGAAGTACGGCGCCAGTTTTTCAGTTTCTGACAGATCGGCAGGATTGGCAAAGGTCACCACTGCAAAGTTGTCTATCGGTATAAAGAGGGCGCCCTCTCCCCACACACCGACGGGACCCAAGCTCCCCATAAAATCAAGACCCACGACATCGAGCCTCGGGTAGGCCATGGTGTAATCGACGGCGCCGTTTGGCGGTGCAGCTGGTGTGAATGTAAATTCTGTCATAGCCGGAATGTCGTCGTATCCCCAGAAATTGCTCACCGAAATGTCAAAGCCATAGAGGTTGGCTGCTGCGACTTTTACACCGGCCATGATGTTGGCAAGATCGAAATTGGGAATCTGGAGGGTTTCATTAACAGTCAGGTTGGTAAAGCCCATGGGTCCAAGCATCGCCAGGAACATTGAATCGTAGTCCACAGCGGGCATGACACTCGGTGTCATGACCGGAATTAATACAAGGCTGATGGTTGCAAAATTGAAATAGTAATCGAGGAGCAGGGAGTTTACAGCGGTTTTCTTGCCAAAGCTAAGTAAATCGGAAAAATTGTCCGGATTGAGGTTGTCCGTCGGATTGAGCATGTCGGCAGTTCCCCAGACGATTCTCTGCTTACCGATACGGAGATCAAGATCGTCGAGAATAAAGCTGTAAATATTAAAGTAGGCTTCATTCAGTTCGAGCTTCCAGGGGACGACCTTCTGTAGATTGCTCAGATCCTGGAGGTTCTTGATGTTGTGCAAATCAGTATAAATATTGGTTTCAAAGAAACAGGAAACCTGTTTGAGCGAATCATTCTTCAGGTTAAATGTCAAAATATTCCTGTTCTGATTGAAAGTAAAAATATCATTTTTAAAGTAGAAACTGTTGTAGCTTGCGATGTTACCGCCGACAACCGTCTCTCCACTGACAGCAAATGCGGCTAATAGAAAAATGACACCCGTTAAAATAATAATCTTTTTCATATCTTTCTCCTCTCTTAACGTTTTAGATATCGCAGGCTAAGCTCTTTATCTGAAATTCCACTGTCAATCTTGATACTTTCAAATTCCATGACCGTTGTATGGTCTTCAAGCAGATTCTTCAATTCCATATGAGTCGCCATGAAATGCCCGGATATATTCTCCACCTTGCCGGAAATCATTACTTTTTCCAGTCTGTTATTGAGATTATAGAACTCAACCTTTGTTGGCACATATTTAGACTTTGAAACCCACATCTTGAGAAGGGAGTAGTTGCTTTTCTTGTCCTTTTTGGGAGTTAGCTCGATAGCATAGCCTTTTGCATCCTCTTCCTTAACTTCAGCATCGTACTTTTCAGAGAAACCTTTCTGAGCCATATCCTCAAAACTGAAATCTGAGCCCATGAACTTTTCACCTTTCGCTGATTTTGAGGTAATTTGCCTTATTTTACGGAAGGCGGGTGAATAGAAATACATCTGCTCGTCTTTTTCCTCGGCATTCAGGACAAGAAATCCCACTCCCCTGACATCCGCCGGCTCCAGAATCTTTATCAGCCTGTTGCTTCCCTTAGACTTTATTTCCATCTTTTTAATACTGACAGTGCCGTCACTTTCTGTTACAGTCATTGTTACAATAGAATGCTGGTCTTCAGGATCAGAATTTTCTCTTACTTTTGTAAGTATTTCGTCCCCTGTGAGTCCAAATGCGGCAAGACCTGCAGCAAATAGAACCAAAGTAATAAAAAAAAGTAACCTCTTCATCTTAAGCCTCCGATTTCTTCTTTTCCACGAAAGAAGCCTTCGTTATTAAAATTACGGCCGGCAGAACCGTGATAGAAGTAAGAGCGCTCACGATCATTACTCCCGCCATTAAACCACCAAATTCCTTTATAGGTGACATACTCGAAAAAATAAGCACTAAGAATCCGAGAGCCACGGAGAGGGCATTGAAAACGATCGCCTTACCTGTGGTCTCGAGGGTTATTCTTAGAGCTTCAAGTTCGTTGCCGCTCGTTTGAAATTCTCTTTTGAATCTCGAGCTGAAATGGATACTGTAATCGATGCCAATCCCAACGGCGACGCTTGCTATCATGGTAGTACCGATATTTAGTGTTATATTGGCGATACCCATGATTCCGAAGTTGATGCATATCGTGAGAACAACGGGAATGAGCGAAATTAGACCGCCAACAAGAGATTTGAATTCGATCGACATTAGGATATAGACGACTACTATGGCCAGAAGGAGACTAATATATAGGCTCCTGGTGAGATTATCCGATATAGATTCAATAAGGACGGGAAATCCGGTTAGCCTGTAATTGATACTGGAACTTTCAATCGTTTTGTCACTATGTTTGCTGAAATCTTCCTGGCTCACCGCATAGGTTCTGTCGTTGATATCAAGGACATAATTTCGAATTTTAGAAGAGTTCGAAGCATACAGATCCGTTGGAATGACTGCAGATAGCTTATCCGTTATTTCATTAACTCTCTGTCGACCGATCTCATCCCTCACTATCAGGCTGAGAGACGCAGCTAACAGCTGAATCCCTTCAGGATCATCGTCGATGATTTCTTTTGGAAGACTCGAACTTAGGACCTTGTAAAAGGATTCCTCTGAATACTTTCTTTCAGCCAGCGACGCCCCAATGTCTTTCACGGTTTTTTCCAATTGTTTTACATCCTCGATAATAATCTCAGCTTCAAAGCTGTTCAAATAATCCTCGACTCCGATAAGTAAAACATCCTTGAAACTCTCGGTGAGAAAATCATAAGAGTTTAAGCCGTTTCTCAGAGTTTTTGATATCTCCTCGCCGTATTTATCGGAATTGATTAAATTAGAAATTTTTCTGGTGATCTGCGCTATTTTATTTTCCAGCCCGTAATCAACAAAACGATCGAATGCATTTGTCCCAAGATCGGCTATCAGCTGATTTTTTTCATACAGACTGATTTCTATGAAATCCTTCGTTAAATTGCTTTCGATATAGTCATGAATCTTTCCGGCAATTCTTTTAATCTCCTCCGTGGAGAGTTCCGCTAATTTTACCTGAATGATTGCTTCGTCATAATCGTGGGTGACCATCCTTTTCAAGATATCGTTGCCTTCGAGGAAAAATAGAAGATTCGCAACACCCTCCCTTGTATCAGGAATTTTACGGGTACCGTTCATGATATCGTTCATTTCGGCTATATAGTCCGCAATGGAGCTTGATTTACTGAGTTCCGGTATGCTGTCGAGGAAAGTCTCGATATCGAGCATCTGCTCCAGCACAATTGGGTTTTTGATGTCACCCTTAACAACCATTTGAAGGAAGATTGAGCCTCCAAATTCATCCCTTATAAGCTGAAATGCCTGCCCCGGCTCGCTTTTTTTTGGGAACATGTCCTCCATGTTGGTTTCAGTCTTAATAAATGTCAGCCCTACAAATCCCCCGACGAGAAGCACCCCCGCAATTATGGCAATAAGCACCTCTTTCTTTAATACAAAAACCGAAAGCCGGTCCATACCCCGAATCAGAAAGCTCTCTTTACCAGGGTTGATCCCTTCAGTCCTGCTTTTTTTTACCTTTAGAACAAGAAGAATGGATGGAATGAGGAAAATCGCGTTAAATAAGGCAGAAAGAATTCCGAAGGCGGAGTAGATACCAAAAATTTTAATTGGATCGAGATTAGAAAAGGAAAGGCATAAAAAACCTATCATTGTGGTTATTCCTGTCATGATGATAGGTATACTGATTGCTCTTACTAAACTCTTTATTCCCTCTTTTTTATCTTCCCTGGCAGTGATAACTTCATAGTATCTGCTCAATGAGTGAATGCCATAGGCGCTGCCTATGGCTACAAGAAGGATGGGAATGATTACACTTATCATCGACAGCTCACCCGTGATCAGGGCAATAAGACCGATAGTCCAGATCGTACTGACGACTACGCTAATCAGAGGCAGGAGCACTCCCCGGATACTTTTAAAACAATAAAATAAAGTCAGCATGACCAGCAGCACGGATAAAGGAAGAAGAGTGTATAGGTCCCTTCCCATTGAATCCTGAATGTATTGAATAAGCATTATCGGTCCCGCGTAATATATCTTCTCACCGGTCAGAGTCTTTTCAGATATTTCCTTCACTCTTTTAGATAAGATTTCGCTATCAACGAAGCCGGCTGGATTAAACATCAAGATAGTCACTTCACCATTTGAAGAGATAATGTTTCCATTATATCTTTCATCTCCAAGGAGTTTCTGCCTGAATTCCTCCAGTTTGGCTGTATCTGTTTGAATTTCTCCTTCGATCATAGGAGACGTTT
>CBDUZM010000344.1:0-4325 GCA_965371685.1 uncultured Spirochaetaceae bacterium
TAAAGATGCGGTCAACGACATATCCGTTATGTGTCTGGATGCAGTTGAGAATATAAGGATGGTTGACCCAAAACTCAGGGCGAGATTTCACACCCATACATCGGAGAGTTTTATTCGGCGTGTCTGTGAGCTTATAAAACTCGGAATGGGTGAACCCTCTATCGAAAACGATGATGTCATAGTTCCTGCGCTGGCAAAGCTTGGCTGCCGGAAAGAAGACGCTCTTGACTATGCGATTGCCGGCTGCTGGGAGATACTCATTCCCGGAAGGAGCAGTGAAGTACAGGGTGGCGCAATAAAGTTGCCCCTCTGCCTGGAGTGGGCTTTGAATGATGGCCGATGTTTCTTGGACGGGAAACAACTTGGGATCCATAATGGGGATATTAGCTCTCTAACCACATTTGATGAATTATTCGATGCATTCAGGAAGCAGGTTGCCTATTATATAACCAGGGTTGTACAAAGCCATAAAAATGGGAAGTGGTCCCCTATGCCCTTCATTTCCTCCACTCTCGATGACTGTATCAAGCAGGCTAAAGATATCTCCCGGGGTGGAGCGCGCTATCGGGATATTGGCCTTCAGGCAATGGCGCTGGCAAATATAACCGATTCCCTTTTTGCCATAAAAACATTGGTCTATGATAATAAAGAGATCACCCTCTCACAATTACGGAAAATATTGCTCAATAACTTCGAGGGAAACGAAACTCTTCGCCAGCGTATAATCAATAAAATTCCAAAGTATGGCAATGAAATAGATGAGGTGGAACAACTTGCAGAAAAAGTAGCTCTTTGCATTACTGAAGAGGTTTCCAGGCACAGGTCTCCTTTGGGTGGCCACTTCAGACCCCGGTTTTCCAGCGGAGGAAGTCATGCCTTTACCGAGAGATACGGGGCTTCGGCTGACGGTAGAATAGCCGGGGAAATGTTTGCGGTTAGTCTTGCGCCCATGATAGGCCGTGAGGTAAAAGGCCCGACTGCGGTTATCAACTCAGTGTCCAGACTTCCTCTGATAGAAGCAAACGGCGGCGGAATCCTTGACCTGATGTTCCATCCCTCCGCCCTGGCTGGCGAAGCAGGAACTGAAAAGCTCATGGCCCTTGTAAAGACCTTTATCCAGAAGGGAGGGATGCAGATGCAGATTAACGTAGTCAGCAATAAGACCCTCCTGGATGCCAGGGAGCATCCCGAGAAGTATCCGGACCTTACGGTCAGAGTTTACGGATTCACTGCCCATTTTGTCACCCTTCTTCCTGAGCTTCAAGACCATCTTATTGCCAGGAGCCAATACGAATACAATGCTTAACATATGGAAAACACGGGAATAATATTTGATATTAAACGGTTTGCTGTTCATGATGGACCCGGTATAAGGACTACTGTGTTTCTGAAAGGCTGTCCGTTAAGATGTGTCTGGTGTCACAATCCGGAGTCCTGGAAGAAAAAACCTGAAATAGCCTTTTATCCTGAGAAGTGTATCGGTTGTCGAGAGTGCGAAAAGGTCTGTCCAATTCCTGAGGAGAAGGGGAAGCTGTCCAGGGATTACTGTATCGGCTGCGGGCGGTGTGCCGAAGCATGCCCCTCGGGAGCACGAATAATTACAGGAAAGGAGATGAAGGCAGAGGATGTCCTTGAGCAGCTGCTCAAGGATAAAGCCTTTTACGATAATTCCGGAGGGGGTGTCACTATATCAGGAGGAGAACCCTTGGTGCAGGCGGAATTTGTGAAAGAGCTTCTCCGTTTATGCCATCAGGAAGGACTGCAGACAGCACTGGATACATCAGGATACGCTGAATGGGAAACATTTCTGGCGGTTGCTGAAGAAGTCGATCTTATCCTGTATGATTTTAAGATTATGGATTCTGAAAGGCACAAAAAATTTACCGGTGTCTCTAATGAAAGAATCGTTCAAAATGCATTAAGAATCTCCAGCACGGGAAAACCGATGAATATTCGTATTCCGTTGATACCTGGATATACTGATAGTAAAGAGAATATTACCGGCATAGCAAAGTTTATTCTGAGAATAAAGGCTGCAGTCAAATCTGTGGAGCTGCTCTCATATAATATGCTTGTAGAAGAAAAATACCGGCGTTATGGATATGAACCATATAAACTTGCAGGGCTTGAATCCCTGGATCACGATAAGTTGGCGCCTATTAAGGAAGTCTTTAAGTACTATGGGATCCCTGTTTCTGATCCATAGACCACTTAATTTTTCCTGGGAGTATTGTGTTGTTTAAGGACTTTTCCGGGGATTCCCAATCATCCTTGATAATTCACTCTGATATTGAGATTTCCCGTCATACCACTCAAGTTTATAGTTTCCCCCCCGGTATTAAAATCGGAATGATTTTTTCCGTTTATGTTGACGCTTGAAATTATATTACCGGTTGGAACTCTTAGTTTTAGTTTTAATACAGAAATAGGATTTCTATTTGGAACAGTCAGTCTTGCCTCAATGAAGTCGTTTTTAATATGGGAAGTAATTGTAAGGCTAAGATTTCCAAAATGTGTAGGTGAATTCCTTATAACTATTTGTTTACCGTCGGCCAGCCAGGCTCTTGGAGTTGCATAAGCCAGGTATAAATTATTTGGGATTCCATTGGCATCGTAATCTTCTCTAATCAACATTAACCTGAGCAGCATTAAAAAGCCGCTGTTGCGTATAATAATCGGCGGTTTGAATAATGTTCTATAAAATTCCCCCGGGTATGGTCCAATAGTATGGCTTTCTCCCGCTATGAAGGTGTTTCTCGTCATTCCGTGAGCCAACATCCCGTAAAATGAGAGTACTACTCTATCTGCTTCGTCTCGATCTGCAATGAGTTTTAGATATGGGTAATTATATGCATTATCACCAGATGTTTTGGTTCCAGGAGATTCATCTTTTTTGTAATGTCCTTCACGTATTGCGTTGCCGTCAAACCTGGTCAATCCTAATAATGTCGATCCATGGTCATGTATATATTTGACTATTTTGTCCATATCTTTACCGTTTACATCCCAGAAACCTGATGCAAACGTATACGATGCGGTAAGATTCCAATAACTCCCCATCCTTGTTTCAGTAATGGGATCGTATGGTTCGATATCCTCCAAGAGACGGCAGGGAACAAAAAGGGAACCATCGCTTAAAAAAGTTTGGGACTTCTTTACTGCGATTTCTGTTGCTGATTTAAGAGCCGGCGCTACAGGAGAATAAGTGTCATATAAAGTTGTTTCTCCAAGCAGCTTCCATATCTCTGCTATGTCTCTCATCCCTCTCCAGCATGCTGTGTTGTGTTGAAGACCATACGCGTGCATAGAGCCTGACATGTCGGCGGTATACCACTGTTTTTCCAACAGGCCGTTCGGGTCTTTTTTCATCTGTGTTTTCATATCGTCAATCCAATCGCGGTAGGTATCTGTATTATCCAGAATGAACGATGAATCTCGTGTAAGAAAGTAGTAATGAGCCGCACGGCTCAGTTTCACTCCCCAGTTCCAGTTCTCAAAAGTGCCCGGTCCTTCCCCATACGTTCGATGTACGATAATCTCCATACCCTTCCTGTACTCATCGGTGTATCCGTATAGACCATATACCTCTGAGGCCAGACCGCTTTCCTGTATATAGATTCCCTGATAGCCGCTGCTAAGACCGTAGTAATAACCCATTACAAGATTCTGAATAAGCAGGTACTTCTCTGCATTCATCACACGTCTTTCCGGAATGGTTACGGTCTTGGCGGTTTTTAATTTATTGTCCCAATATTCTATGCAATCGGCTTTAGCTTTATGGTGTCCGATTTCATCTGCTGTTTTCTTTGAGCATGCGGTTGGATCATTGAGTCTTATCAGGTAAATATATTTGTCTTTCTCATCTGATATGTCTATTGCATAGGTTAAATCCGGACCAGCGTATAAAGGTGAACCGCTGAACAAAAGGTAAACAGTGTTTCCTGAAACCAGTTTATTCCCACGAGCTGAAAGGTCTTCATCGCTGAGTCTTATCTTAACATTTATTGAACTCTCATTTGTTCCATTCTTGTTTACTGCAAACTTAATAAAACTGACCAGGGAATCAGTTTCCGGGATTGTAGTTGCAAAAGATTCTTGTATGTATCTGACCCCATTCGCGTCAATGTACTCTGTTTCTAGAATCGGATAGCAGCCCTCATATAGAGCCGGTTCTTTTAACCTGCTTAATTCACTGCCGTATCGCTCATTACCTTCAGACCCTACGTAGAAAGTCACTTTCCGGCAACCATCTTTATAGTAATTTGATATTATCTGGCTTCCATCAGCTACGGTTAATGCATATCTGTTTACTGATTCATCGTGTA
>CBDUZM010000345.1:0-4286 GCA_965371685.1 uncultured Spirochaetaceae bacterium
AAATTAAAGCAGTGTTTTCATCAAGGGCAACCATAAAGGGATAGGCGCATGTGTTCCACCTATCTACTTCAGCTCCCCCTGCCTCTACTACAGTGACTCTCTCACCCCATTCAGCATAGCGGGGATCAGCAGCAGCCCTCAGGTATAGCCCGGGACGTCCGTACGATATAAGCATGACACCACTATCAAGCCTGCATAGTTCCGGTGAAACGCCAAATGTGTCGAATATCTCCGGATCACTCCATGTCACCCCATTGTCTGTTGAACGGGAAAGATATAGAGGAGCATACTGAAGACGGTCGCCGCCACCTTCGCTTCTCATAAAGCAAAGTATTGATCCATCCGGAGCAAAGCCAATATCCGGTTCGCTGAATCCATACCGATTCTTCCATTCCGGATCAAGTGAGTTATTGCTCTGATATGGTATTTCACTGTGTAGGTCAAAAGTATATCCGTTGTCGACAGATCTGAGCAGAATAAGGTGTGTATGGCGAGGAATCTTTCCGTCCACTATACGCAGGCAGGTGTGCGCCTTTCCCCAAATAGAGCCATCCGGTGCAAGCCGCATACCGCGAAATGTTGGAAATGTGAAAACCCCTCTACTTGCCCAGCGAATTTCTCCCTGCATACGGACTTCCGGCACTTCTTCATCCCAATTTGAACTGTCCGCCTTGAACCGAGCCATATGCCATCCATCCCGCAATTCTTCCGGAAGGTCACCCACACGATACACAAGCATATCAGAACCAGTACCCTCTCCCCACCTGCCATAAGGCCGAGGCAACTTCAATTCTTCAACCTTACGCGAACGCATCAGCATTATCCTCAAACGATCGCCGTTCGGCAGATTCAGGGCGGGCCAGCGGGCAATTTTACTCAAGAGAGCGCTTCCCAGGCTGTCCGCATCTGTTACTTCCTTCCATGTGCTTCCATTATCGTACGATAAAAGATGCACGCGAGGAATCCCGTATGTGGTTGGAGAATCCTGCTGCTTCGAATAAGATACATGCAGGCTGCCGTCTGCAAGACGCTCTATGCCGGGAAATTGGTAAAATCCCCATCTTCTCTCCTCTACCGGTCCCCGGGCGACAACGACCGGTTCATCTAAAGTTATTTTAAGACCCTCTGTATGTCTCATATAAAAATCCCCCTTATCTATAGATAGTTATTCAAATATTGGTGGTATTTCTTTGCTTACTATACGAGAGTAACCGTTAAGCATATGCTCTAATGTGTTTGCTGCGCGATCTAGAAGAACCTGTGAAACAGGCAAATGCTGATAGATATCAGGATAGTACGGCAAAAAAGTTTCAGCATAATTTACACGTACCGCTGAGCCGCGGGAACCATCGTAGGTTTCAGCCAGCTTCCGGTTGTACGCACCTGAATAATGCTGACTTGCTAATTTATCCATAGCCTCTATTTTCTTTTCTATAACATCGGAAATATCAATATAAACAGGCATAAATCGCGGGGTGAGGAGATCCAGGACTTCGCCTTCACCCGGAAGATTCATGAAAAATATCTGGGCAATATGATGATGAGGAAGATTTGTCCCTTTTCGTGCTCCGATAGCAGTTCGCTGCGCCTTCATTACCATTTGACCGCATTGTGAATGTGTTCCCCAGACTCCGGCGCGCTCCAGAGGATAGTGGGTAATAAGTATATTTGGTTTGGTCTCTCTGATAAGCTCATCTATCTTATGAATTATTTGCAGCTCGGGAATCGAGATTGGATCATCATAATCCATAAAACGTACATCCGATATTCCCAGGATACCGCATGCTTCCTGAACTTCTCTCTGCTTCTTTTCCTTTTCCCTGTCAAGTTTCGCGTTTGCCTGTTCCATCGACATATTGCCCTTTTTTACCTCGTCAAGAAGCTCGAAACTGTGTGTTCTTGCACCATGGGTCAGAGATACAACGGTAACCTTATCACCTCTCTGTACATGATGCGCCAGCGTTCCGCCGGAAACATCGAATGTATCTGCGGGATGCCCGCCTATGAGAAGAATTCGTAATTTGCTCATATTATTCCTCCAACGTGTTTTACTTAAAAGCCCGGCACATTTTCAATTGCTATAACATTTACCGGACTTGAATCCAACCCCACTATAGGTAGAGGCATAAAAACTATCAGGAAAATATCTTGTTGTAGTTTATCAAGATTGTCGAGAACTTCTATTATCAGAATATCGTTTCCAAGAAGAATATCATGGCAGGCAATGCAGTGTTCTATATTGGTTTCGATACATATTCCGTTACCAAAACCAATAGCCTTGACCTTTTTCTCTACAAACCATTCAGCTGCTTCCCGGCTCAAATGAGGTCTTTTATCATTTGGATCCTGTGCGAATGGTTCTGCCTTATACTTTGAGTCAAGAATTACAATATCCTCAGGACAGACTCTGTTTCGGTTTGCTGCATTGATATCTGAAATGGTAATTAACTTTCTCGGTTCACAATTATCCAACTTGAGAAGTACGCCGCGGCCAACATAACAGTCAGGAGGTATATCTGTCACATCTTTCGTCAGTCCGGAATGATGATATGGCGCTTCAACATGTGTGCCAATATGAGACATTATATCTATATCCGTATGATAATCTTCCACACCTTGAACATTCTCTTTATGCCGGTAAAGCTTGCACCGTCTTTTCTCTGTGGCAGGATATATTATTCTGCTAAGATTTATTGAACGATATGCACCTACCCGCCCGACACAATCCGGTTTCGTTTCTTTGTTTCCGCTGTCCATATAAACCTCACATATTTTAAGACACGCATATATTGGCAGACATTTAAAGATAATGAAATGAATATGTAAAAATAAATATTGAATATCTGTGCACCTTGTCTTATGATATGGTCTAAATACAAATATTCAATATGTTGGTTCCAGATAAATTACTTAGACTAAATCACCATGTTTCTCTGAATCAGCCAATAGTTCTCAAGAAAGCAAAATACATGCAAAGTGAAGGTCCGACATTTCATATGCATTATGAAACCGAACTGGCTGTGCTGCTTAACGGGCGCATAAAGCGATTATTCAAGGATGTGGAGTTTGATTGTATACCCGGTGACATCTGGTTTACCGGTATATGGGAACCACACGGTTATATTGTAAAAAAAGAACCTTGCTCTTCAATTGTATTTATCACCTCACCGGAATTCTTAACAAATTTACATTTTCCTGAGGAAAAAACCTTTGATGCTCTTGCGCCTTATATGGAGTCAGCTGAAAAAAGACCGACGGTCACTAAAAACAATAGAGAAAAAATTTCCGAGATCGCAATGAAAGCAGTCAGTCTATCTAAGAGCCACATACAACATAAGAATCTTCGGGCACGTATATTATTTCTTGAGCTTCTGTTATCTGTATGCGATAATCCTGATCAATTAATGCGAATAAAGCATCATTCTAATAATGATTTCAATGTAGTAAATAATGCTGTAAACATAGTCTTCTCAAATCGATCCTTCCTACCAGTAGAAAAAATCTCTTCTGATTGCGGTATGAACAAGAGTAGTTTCAGCAGGCTTTTTAAGCAGGTGATGGGTATCGGTTTTGCTCAATTTGCTCTTCGCTTCCGTCTTAGCTGTGTTGCCAACGAGCTTATAACAACAGATCTACCGATAAAAACGCTTACATTTAAATGGGGTTTTTCGGATATCAGTCACATGCATAGACTCTTTAAAGAGCATTATGGATATTCGCCTTCAAAATATCGGAGCCAGATCAAGAATAGCGAGTTCAATGGGAATTTCTATGATTATTTATAAATTATTGCTTTTCGGAGGCAATTGCTCTACAATAATGGTGATTTTGTGGAAATGCGGGAAAATATCATAAGAGGTAAATAAGATGGAAAAAAGAAAATTTGTTTATTATCATGAAAATGATATGTATGTAGGTTATCTCGAGGAATTCTCTGACTACATGACTCAAGGCAAGACATTAGATGAGTTAAAATTAAATTTAATAGATATTTACAAGGAGCTCGTTGCTGGAAAAATTCCTTTTGTTCACCATGTTGCGGAGCTTGAAATAGTTTGAAACGAATAGATTTAATAAAGTAAATTGAAGAATCGGGGTGTGTCTTTATAAGGCATGGAGGAAGGCATGATTGGTACCAAAATCCAACTACAAAAATGTGTCAACCTGTCCCAAGACATCGAGAAATAAAGCAAAGTCTGGCAAAACACATTATCAAGAAATTAAGCAATTAGTGTTACAAAGGACTACAATTAACCGCGTTTACGCTGCGCTAAATTGCAGTATGT
>CBDUZM010000346.1:0-4284 GCA_965371685.1 uncultured Spirochaetaceae bacterium
TTCTGTCCGGCGGCCGCAGAGTTGAAAGGTGTAATTATAAACAGGATGAGAAGACAGTAAAATCCTTTCATTTATCTTTCACTTCGAGGTTTAAAATCATAGCTCAGGAGTCTCCGGCGGCGATTGACAGACAAGATGGTAAGCATGGCAGCTGCCACATTCCTGGAGTTCGTGATTCATGGAAAAATCATCCCAGTGCTGCTGCTGGTCGAGTGTCAGCACCCCGGTTCCCTGGCATAGGGGGCACGTATCGTCCAGGGCGGTGAGAATCGCTCTACGGATGAAATCAGAGCGATTGGGAATGGCTGCGAGCTTTCCGGACAGAGTCTCATCCACTTTGAATGTAATTATTTCTTCTTTCTTTTTTCCACTCATGTTAACTCCCGAAATGGTATTACTAAGTATTAAAATAATACAATATATTACCGGGGTCAAACACGAAATCTGTCTATGAAGATCGCTTTTCAGGAAACAGGTCCAGGATGCCTTCTTCAGTTGCCCGGCATATTCCTCTTTCCGTGATCAATCCCGTTATGAGCCTGGAAGGAGTAACATCGAAGGCGAAGTTAACTGCGGGGCTGTTTTCGGGTGTAAGCAAAACAGTATGAATTTCGTTTTTACATTTACCGGCTATATAACGAACTTCGGCGCCGTCTCTTTTCTCGACAGGTATCTCTCTTAACCCGTCCCCCTTTTCCCAGTCGAAAGAGGAAGAGGGAAGGGCGACGTAGAAGGGAATTCCGTTGTCATGGGCCGCCAGGGCTTTCAAGTAGGTGCCTATTTTGTTTGCCACATCGCCGGTGTATGTAGTTCGATCGGAACCGGTAATAACGAGATCTACGAGCCCGTGCTGCATTAAATGACCGCCGGTATTGTCGGCAATCACTGTGTGGGGAACGCCGTGCTGTCCCAGCTCCCATGCTGTAAGGCGGGCGCCCTGGTTGCGGGGGCGCGTCTCGTCGACCCATACGTGGAGGGGCACGCCTTTGTCATGAGCCAGGTAGATAGGCGCCGTTGCCGTGCCGTAATCCACGAAACCGAGCCACCCCGCGTTGCAGTGGGTCAGGATATTCACCGGTTTTTCCTCTTTCTTTTGATGAATTGACTCGATCAACGGAACACCGTGCATTCCAATACGGCGGCAGAAATCTACACCTTCATTGGCAACGGCCTGTGCCGTTGAAAATGCTGCATCGATCTTGCCGCGAATACCGACGGCGGCGTGAATGGAGGAAAGCTGGCGCTCAACAGCCCATTCCAAATTCACAGCGGTGGGTCGGGTGGATTTCAGAAGTTCGCCTGCCTTCTCGACGGCGTCGAGAAAGCTGTCTTCAGAGCTCTCCGGAGCTTCAAGGGCTGCGAGATACATGCCGTAAGCCGCGGCGGCGCCTATCAATCCTGCACCCCGTACGTGCATATCCTCGATGGCCCGGGCCATTTCTTCCACAGTTCTGATGCTTTCGATTACAAATCTGTGGGGAAGCAGCCGCTGGTCTATGACATGAATCGTACCACTGTCCTCTTTATCGATCCAGATTGTGCGGTAGTGTTTGCCGTTAACTTTCATAAGCATTTTTATCTAACTATAATATCATATCAGAAAATCTTATTATTGTAACAATATTTTCTGATATGATAGCTTGAAGATGAACAAACCTTAAGAAAGGTTTATTCACTGCTAGCGGTTTCACCCGCACCTTCGATTTCTATTGATACATTATCAGTTGAGTTGCGGGTAAAACCTGCGATAGGATGTAATCGCTCTGTCAACTGGTTGGATTAAGCTGACAAGGATGGCTGTTTTGGAAGCCGATAGCCGGCAGCCGGCGCCCGCGGGCCTTTTTCTATTCATGTTGATCATGTTATATTGGAAAGCACAAAGGTCGAACTATGGAAATACCGCTTTTTGCGATTTTAGCCAGCAGTATCTTAGCTTTGGGCTATGCACTTCTCAGAACACTCTGGATTTCCAGGCAGCCTTTTGAAGGCGATGCATTGAAACGCATAAGCGGGTACATAGCCGGTGGAGCTATGACCTTTTTATCACGTGAATACCGGATACTGCTTCCTTTTATTATAATTGTCGCTGTTTTCCTGGGTTTAGCGAACAGGGGTATCCTGCGATTTCAAGCCCTCTCTTTTTCCCTCGGCGCCGTTTGCTCTGCTTTGGGCGGCTATATCGGTATGCGGGTGGCCACAAAGGCCAATTCCAGAACAACCCATGCGGCAACCGTCGGATTGGCAGAAGCATTGAAGGTCTCTTTTGCAGGCGGGAGCGTTATGGGTATGTCTGTAGTGGGATTGGCGCTGCTGGGTATATTCCTGGTTTTGTACAGCTCCCTTTATCTCTTTGGGGGTCGTACCCTTTCCCTTTCCGGCGAAGTTCTGCCCATCCTGTCAGGATTTTCACTTGGCGCATCGTCCATCGCTCTTTTCTCGAGAGTGGGTGGAGGCATATTTACAAAGGCGGCGGACATCGGAGCGGATCTGGTCGGTAAACTGGAAGCCGGTATTCCGGAAGACGACCCCCGCAACCCGGCGACTATTGCTGACCTTGTGGGTGACAATGTGGGGGATGTAGCCGGCATGGGGGCCGATCTTTTTGAATCGTATGTGGGCTCTCTGTTGGGCTGCATGATCCTGGGTCAATCGGTGATCGCCTCCGATATGCTTAAGCTCAAGCTTACAGGTCTTCCTCTCATGCTGTCCGCTGTAGGGGTTCTGGCTTCTCTGGCGGGAATTTTACTCGTAAGGGTAAAAGCCGGGGGATCGCCGCAGAGATCGTTGAATACCGGATCATTTTCAGCCGCTTTTTTAGCCTCAGTAACCGCCTATCCTGTATGCCGTATTATGGTAGGAAGTGAGGTCTTTGGGAGCGGCGCCGGGGCTAACCGGATTTTTTTTGCTTTTATCATCGGTCTTGCATCCGGCGTGGTGATCGGGATAATTACGGAATACTTCACAGGTACGGGTAAGAGGCCTGTAAACAGCCTTGTCAAGGCTTGTGAGACAGGTCCGGCGACCAACTTGATTACCGGAATAGGCATTGGCATGCTCTCCAGCTTTCCGATAGTGATAGTGATCGCGTTCGCTTTGTTTGCCAGTTATCTTTTATGTGGTTTTTACGGAGTCGGGACGGCGGCTCTGGGTATGCTCAGCACTTTAGGCATTCAGCTCGCTGTGGACGCCTACGGTCCTATAGCGGATAACGCAGGCGGATTGGCAGAAATGGCCGAGTATCCGCCGGAGGTGAGAAAAATTACCGACCGTCTGGATGCGGTGGGAAATACTACGGCCGCTGTCGGAAAAGGATTTGCCATAGGTTCCGCCGGACTTACCGCCTTCATTCTCTTCTCGGCTTTTAAAGAGCAGGTCGGCGCTGTGTTGATCGATCTTACAAATATCTATGTGCTTACGGGAGTGCTTCTTGGCGCCGTAATCCCCTATTTATTTTCATCCATGGCAATGAACGCCGTCGGAAAAGCCGCCTTTGCCATGATCAGGGAAGTACGGCGGCAATTCCTGGAAAACCCGGGTATATTGTCTGAAGCTGAGACGCCGGATTACGACAGCTGTATTGCCATCAGCGCATCCTCGGCTCTGCGAAAGATGCTGCCGCCGGGTATTATGGCAATCGCGATCCCCGTTATCGTCGGCTTTCTCGGAGGCGTTAAAATGCTCCTGGGGCTCCTGGTGGGTTCCACCATCTCGGGTGTGATTCTCGCCGTATTCATGTCCAACTCCGGCGGCGCATGGGATAATGCTAAAAAGACTATCGAGACCGGCGCCGGTGGCGGAAAAGGGTCGGAATCTCATATGGCATCAATTGTGGGCGACACGGTGGGCGATCCTTTCAAAGATACCGCCGGTCCTTCCCTTAACATATTGATAAAGATAATGGCGGTGGTATCTCTGGTGATTGCGCCGCTACTGAAGAATTATTGGGGTATTTGAAATGGATGAAAAAAACCGTATATATGAGATATTTTACCCGCATGCGGCTCTGGTCGGCTCGCAGCTGGATTCGGAATTATTCGCCAGGCATTACACAGCCGGCTCCACCCGTTACTACAAGGGCAAGCTCATATTTGCCGATATCGATTACAGTTTCCGCCACCCATACTTTGATATCGATTCCGCCCTTTCAGATCTTAAACCCCACGGTGACGGAAGGCCAAAGGCAACAAAATTCATAAGCAGCTATCGTATTCTTGAACATATGGACATTGATTCCGTTAGAAGGCTCTTTTTGACCGTTCCTGACGGATACTGTATCGATCTTCA
>CBDUZM010000347.1:0-4282 GCA_965371685.1 uncultured Spirochaetaceae bacterium
GGTGCCCGAACCCGTACTTGAAAAGCACGGACAGGATCTGACGGTAGCGCTTCACGTGGCGATACGTTTTCTCGATCCGGTTTATCCTGAAGGTGGCCAAGGCTACTCCTGTTTTTCACCGCCCACCGCTTTTCCCTCTTCGAGAGCGGCGACTCTTTCAACCAGTTTATCAAAATCTTTCTTTGTTACAAAATCCATTCTGGCCAGTACTTTCTTCACGTTCTCTTCGACTTTATTCTCGAAATCTTTTCTCGCATCCTCTGACTTTTTCAAGAGATCTTCGACAAACTCCTTTCCTTCTTTTTCCGTGATCTCGCCCTTTTTCACCAGTTCCCTGCCCAGTTCTTCGGCCTTCTCCTTGGTCATAACGGCAAGTCCCACGCCTGTCAGCATGACTTTCTTCACAAGGTTCAGCATGACTGCACTCCTTTCCTGAAAGACCCGGCGAGCTAAAGCACGCCCGTTCAAGCACCCTTCTTCATTTTATCGAGGTATTCATTCCAGATCGGTTCGGTCAATTTTTTTATATCCTCCCCGTATTGTACCACACCCCGGTGATAATCGCCATCTTGCATGGCGACAGCAGCCTCTTCGTTTAAAGGCTTCGAACCGCCGCGCGTAACCGCGTCCTTGAGTATCTCGAAATGATCCGTGATCACGCAGGGACAGAGCCAGTTATCCGTTTCTTCAGAAATACGGTTATACCCATGTTCATCCTGCCACTCTCGTATTTCACGGAAATACGGCGATTCAAGCATCGTATCGAGTATTCCTCCATGATATGCCTTTGTCAGAACGCGTACTTGAAAGCCAGGTAGACTTCGTCCATTCCTGTCAATTGCCCGAAATTCGTCTGGCCGCTTCCTCCGATGAGATGAGCTCCAACCTTTATCTCGCTGCCATCCCACGGGTAATAGGCGATCTCCGGCATGCCTACGATTGCGTAGTCATCTCCCGGATCTGTTATGTCCGGGACTTCCAGCGCCGCTGCCAGAGTCAGCTTGAGCGTTTCGTTGTGGAACTTCTTCTCCACGCCACCGACGAAGTAATCATGAAGTGCGTCACGCCCCAGCTCATGTACGAATCCGTGGATGAACTGACCGTTTAAATAGATTCCATTGTGAAACGTATAGTCTCCCCCGATGACAAAGCGCACGAATGGATCATCAGGAAGAGCCACAAGTTCACTGCTGTCCCTTCCCACCGCAGATGCATCCACTATGGCCCGCACCTCCTCGGGGAAGAATACACCGGCTTCCGCCCATACGCCAACATCCCAGATCGCCCCGCTCATGTCCGCCCCCAGGACGTCCATGCGGGGAAACACAAGAGTGTTGTGAGCTTCCACACCGCCACTTGCATCAGGCGTCAGGATCACCTTTTGCATCACCGGAAAATCACTTCGCCCCGTGTAATAGCTCAGAGAAAGGTCGTAATTAAATACCGCCCGGCTCACTTTGATCGCAGCCGATGCCTGTTCCTTGAGGGATCTCCCAGGCAGATCCAACTCGTCGGAGATCGCACTCGGTCTTACGCCGCCGCCGAATGCAGGCAGGGAACCGGCGAGCGCTGCCGCCCAATCCGGAGGTGGAAGTCCCGCAGGAGTGAAGCTCGGAACAAAAACGCCGTAGATAGTAACTTCGTCCCAGTAGTACGTAGCCAGCATGCTGGTTGTCGGGATGTGACGCCCGAAGTCCCAGATATCCTCCAGGTCGTCCGGATTGATATTATCCGTGGGGTTGATCTTATCGGCGGTCCCCCATGCGATACGCTGCCTGCCTATCCGGAGATCAAGGTTAGGTGAGAGAAACTCGTACAGATCCACATACGCTTCCCGGAGAATCAAGTCCCAGGGATTCAGCTTCCTCTTGTCAGGCCCCATGAGATCCCTGGTAGACTCTGCCATCGTGCCCCCAAACCCGCGGATCCAGACCTGGGCAAATACATGTGCATTACCGGCGGGGCTTGCGTCAATTTCCAGGTTGAGCCGGTTTTCATTCCAGAGCAATTGTCCGTCACTCGTTCCCACGCGCCAGTCGGTCAGGACATAGCCGCCGATGTCCACGTCTTCGGCCTTGGCCGAGCTGAAGAGGCCACCCCAGAGAAACATGATGATAATGAGTTTTATCCTCATCTACGGCCTCCGCTGCAGAAAACGCTCGGTGAACATGGCATCTGAGAGCCCGGTATCGAAGGTGATTTCGGAAAGCCGCATGATCGTGCGATGCTCGATCTTGAGATCGTGCATCTCGATCTCCGAGGCCATCCAGTAGCCTTCGATCTGACTCACCTGGCGACGTTCCATGACCTTCCAGAGGTTGTTTCCGTGGTCGTAGTACTCGATTCTCGTCGGGTAGAACGACGCCTTCTGAACCAACATCTTGAGCCGCTGGTAATCCTTCTCAACGCCCTCCTTTGGTTTGAGTTCGAGCATGTACGTCTCATCGCTCTCTTCGACCAGGCGCGCATTGTAGTCGTCGGCATAATCAATGGTACCCATATCGTCGTATGTAAAATCCGTCCCGGCAAACTTCTGGTTCTTTACGTGCGCTGCAATTCGGCGGACTTTCTTGAACGCTGGTAAATAGAGGTACATCATGTCGTCTGGAAGTGAGAGAAAACCAATGTTCCGCACGTCAGCAGGCGCAAGGAACTTCACCGTTCGCATGTCATTACCCTTCTGCCACATCCTCAGGCTCCGCTCACGCTCCGAACCGTTCTTATCGATCAACTGAAGATCCATGTCCTGCGTCTGGTCCTTCGGCGCGTTCAGCACCTCGTCCACAAGTTCGAGGATTTCCTGAGGGGATGGCGAAGTTTCCTGACACCTGGCAATCGGCGCCAGAATCTGCAACGAAATGAAAAGAGCTCCGAGGAGGCACAGCATTGATGTGGTTCGCATAGTTCATCTCTCCTTCCGGTCAGCCATGCCCTTGTTCTGCTGAACCGGGGCATGGTTGTTTTCTATCAGTGTGTAAATAAAACGCGGTTTCACAACGAGAATCATCGCCGGCAGAACACAGATAGCCGCAAATGCACTGGTGGCCATCGTCAACGAAGTGAGCCAGCCGAAATGCCGAAGCGGAATCACACTGGCCAGGATCAAGACCAGAAAACCCAGTCCAACGGTCACTGCGTTGATAAGAATAGCTCGGCCTGTGGTCTCGAGAGTGGCATCGAGGATCTCGAGTGGACTGGAGTGGCGCATGGCTTCAGACCGAAGGCGCCAGAGAAAGTGGATCGTGTAGTCAATCCCTATCCCGATCGCGATGCTTCCGACAAGCACCGTGGCTGTATCGATCGCTACGCCCAGGTAGGACATCACCCCAAAGTTAGTGAGCACCGTGAGTCCAAGAGGGATAACACCGAGGAGACCCGCAACGAGAGAACGAAACTGCAGCGTAATCATGACTATCACAAGTACAACGGTGATCAGGAGCGAGACGATCTGGGTCTTCACCAGGTTATCATCAAGGTGCTTGTAGATCAGGGGAATGCCGGTCTGTTGGGCCGTAAGTGCCCCTGAGGTGCCGCCTTCTGTCCCTGGTGCCGATACCAGCACGTGGTGGTGATTAAGCTCCCACAGGTTCCCGCGAAGACGCTTCAGGAATATGTTGTCGTTCTGGAGGTCCGCGGGAAGAATCATGCTGACTTCCTCCAGCGCACGATTCACGAGGAAATCACCACGTGCTTCACGGATTAGTGCCTGGAGAGCTTCCGCATCGTAGATAAGCCCCTCCGGATCGTTGTTCCCCCCCAGATGATTTTGGAGAATCCATGCGATTGCTTCCACGGCCGGCGCACTACCCATCCCAAGTTCAGAGATTGCCATGGCGACATCATGTACCAGCTCGACGCTCACCTGGGCCAGTTCCTGTGTATAGTAGCCCTTGATCAGCGTTTCGAGCTTGATTCGTTCACTGGAACTCAGGGTGAGCGGCGTGTCACTCTGGTAGCGCAATAGAACCTCGGAAACGGGGGCGGGCTCAAGCCCTCCGCCGTTCTTCCGGCTTGCGGCATCATCACATATAAGTGTCGTGATACGTTCTCGCTGCCTTGCCAGTGCGTGCGCAGCCTGGCCTGGCGCCGTGCTGGCAAGGTCCACCCTGAGAGTGGCTATGTCGATGTGCGCGGACATGTATGCATCAAGCGCATCGACGGTCTTGCGGATCGTCTCCGTGTTTACCGAAGCCATGTTCGCCTGAATGAGTCCCCACGAACGCTCACTGTCTACCAACTGTTCGAGTGTTTCCTCTCCTTCCAGGAAGAACCACAGGTTGTC
>CBDUZM010000348.1:0-4280 GCA_965371685.1 uncultured Spirochaetaceae bacterium
TGAGATTACCTGCATTCTACGAGGGAGATTCTTATCGATGGGCGCCTTGATCTTAATTGTTTGCTTTGCGTTTAAGACTTTGATATGGGATATCGTTCTCAGATCGGCCAGGTTTTGCAATCCCCGGGGCGCTTTGTCATTCTATAACCGGTACTCTAAAAAGATGTCTCTTGAGGCTTTTAAACTCCTGACTGCCTTTACAGGGCTCCGGTTGACCGTTAGTTCTGTCATACAGCGTGAAATCCCCAAGACTTTTATCCTGGTAAGCAACCACCAGAGTCTCTATGATATACCAGCTATAATAATAGCTTTTCCCGATCATGACATTAAATTCATTGCCAAGCAAGAATTGAGCCGCTTTGTACCATTCGTTTCCGTAGGACTTAAAATGGGAAAACACGCTTTAATCAGCCGGGCCGGGGATGGGTATCGAACTCGTTATGAGCTCAAACGCCTCGCACGGCTATCTCAAAAAGGTTTCTGCCCTCACGTTTTTCCTGAAGGCACACGATCCCGGACCGGGGAGGTGGGCCGATTTCACACAGCTGCCCTGCGTTCGCTCATCAGGGATACGGAATTACCCGTGCTAACCGCCGCTATTGACGGTGGATACCACATGTCCAGTCTCCTCGATATGACCCATGCGGGCAAGGAAAAATTGTACCGTGTCAAGCTGCTTTCACTTCGCCCGAATCCCAAACAAAACGTACATCTCAACACGTTCATTCAGGAAATTAGGCATGAAATAGTCCTCCAACTCGATAAGTGGCATAAATGAGGGTATATCGCCGGTAGTTATGTAATATTTAGTACCTGAAATTAGAAGGTTTTCGCTCTCTGCGGTTGCACTTATCACATTCAGCCATATTCCTGAGCTTGCCGTTGGTAAAGATGCTCTTCATCTTAACCTCGCCTCCGCAGGAGCATCGGTATGTTTCTGAAACAGAGCCTGTCCTCGCATTTTTGCTTATGTCAGCCATAGAATTTTCCTCCTTTCATTAGGGTATTTATTGAAAACCGATGAGAAGATAACGATTCTCTCATAAAAAATCAAGACCTTTGCATTTTTTTTCGATCACACTGAAAGGCTACTCAGGTTTCGAGGTTTTACCCAAGCTGTACCAGTCCACCCTCCGGGTGATGATCATGATTCCGGATAGAATGACGAAAAGCCCTAAGGAACCGATCAGCAAAGCGTATTCTTCTGACTGCAGCATGGCATATAAAAAGATGTAGGCTGACGTAAGAACGGGGATCATCACAGAGCCTCTTTTCCAGGTAGTCAGCACGGAACTTGAGTAAGAGGTGATTAAAGCCACTATGACCAGGCATGCAAGCAGGTAGGTTAAATCGAAAGAGAGGTGCTCCGAGACGGAGATCAGAATTAGGTAGAAGAGACAGTTGGCAAACCCCACCAGCAGGTACTGAAGCGGATGGATCCGCCTGCCGCTGAAAACTTCGAAAAGGAAAAAGGTAAGGAAGGGCAACAGGATAAAGAGGACACCGTATTTAACAGAGCGTAATGCCTTAAGGTAGTTATCCACAGGGATCATCAGGTTCACACCGAACTGAGAGATTGTCAGGGCGCCGGGATCAATCTCCCCCTGGCGCCATTTCTGAGGATAGCTCCTGCACAGGGAGAGGACGTACCATTCCGCCTCAAATCCTTCATCGCTGAGTATTCTGGAGACGGGAAGAAAAGAGCCGGAAAAGCTGGGACTCGGCCAATCAGAAGTCAGGTTCACTGTTGTCTCATCCCCCAAAGGAAGAAAGTGCAATGAGCGCCCTCCTTGTAGTTTGAGATCGAAGTAGAAGTGGTGTTTCTGCCCGGATTTGACCTTGCCCAGGTCAGGAAGAGGAGTCCACACCTGTCCGGAGTACATCCCCACCTCTCCCCTGCCGGCCATGAACTCCATAATATTAGAGTCCCACGTCAGTTGGATCCGCTGCTGCAGGCCCCTCATTCCGGAAAGCTCCATAATAAGCCTGGCATCCTGCCACAGAATATCCCCTTTATCGATCCGCCAGCCATCAAAATCCGGTCGGCTGTAAGTTCCGCTGAAGATCAAGTCGGTGGTATAGAGGGTGACATCATAGATTCCCCGGCTGCGTTTCTCCGACTTTACCTGTCCTGAGATCTGCAGCGTATCGGGCAGGAAGTATGCCCGTTCGATATGCTCCTCGACATTTCCACTGGTATCTTTACTGCGGACGGTATAGGGCACGACGAGAATGGGACCGCCCAGGGTCTGTTCCCCCCCCCACATATCGATAATTTCTTCTTCTGCGTAAATTCTGGTTTGTTCACGTTCAAAAATCACCGTACGAATCATACTCAGGGGAATGAGGAAAACCACTATAAGAATACCAATAACGATCATCTTGAGCATAAGAGAAGCCTTTCCTATCTCTTTTATTTTTTTTCCTAATTTGTTCATGTTGTTCTCCTTTGGGTTTTAGTATTACCCGCCATGGGTATTTACCTCTTCCACTATATCCCTCCACTAAGGTAATAATTGGTCAATTATGTGTTTTGTTTATGGCACATTGCGGCTGGAATATGGCATTTCATACATTTTATAAGATGGAGTTCCTTTGAAAGCCGGTTTATTTGTGGTACAATCGGAAATGCACACTTCCGGAAATTAATCGATTGCCCTTGTTGATGGTGAAGAAGCATGGGGATTTTTCCGGAATAAGCTTCCTGACCTGGTAATTCTGGACATTCTCATGCCCCGTATGGACGGGTTAGAGCTTTGCCGCAAGATCCGTTCCGTTAACGAACAAACACCTCTGATCTTTCTGACTTCCCGCGACGAAGAGTTTGACCGGGTTATGGGCCTGGAAATGGGAGCAGACGATTACCTGTGTAAACCTTTTTCCACACGTGAGTTAATCGCCAGGGTCAAGGTCCTCTTCCGTCGGATAGCCCTCAGCAATCGCGCACCTGACGAAGAAGACATCCTGCGCTGCGGTTCTCTGGAAATGGATCGGCAGCGATACACGGTTCATTGGAAAAGCATTCCCTTTATAATATCATATCCGAATTCGGATATGATAGCTTGAAGATGAACAAACCTTAAGAAAGGTTTATTCACTGATAGCGGTTTCACCCGCACATTTTTTTTATTAATTCAATATTTATTGGGTTAGTTTATATAACCTGCGATAGGCTTACCGTAACTGAATTTAGAATCCTCGAAGCCCCGGTCAAGCAACCGGGCCATGTTAAAACACGCGAGCAACTACTGCAGGAAGGTTATCCTTACGATGAGTATATGAGCGATCGGACCGTCGACACCCACATTAAAAGGCTGCGGAAAAAGATCATCCGGGTAGATCCAGATTTTTCAAGCATAGAAACAATCTACGGTCTGGGCTATCGTTACCAGTCGGACGGTTAATCAATGTATAGGAAACTGCTTTCCTTTATATCCCGCATCTCCTTTCGGTTGTTTATGTTTAACGTTTTACTTGTCTTCCTGCCTATAGCCAGCTTCCTCTACCTGGATACATATGAGCAGCAGCTCCTGCAATCTTTAGAACACGCTCTGGTGCAGCAAGGTCGTGTCCTTGCTTCCGCACTTTCAGAAAGGGGAACGCTGGAACCTGATGAGGCGCAGCATATTCTCCGCCAGTTGAAGCAGCAGCATAAAGCCAGGATGAGGGTAGTTGACCACAATGGTAAGCTGGTATCCGATTCCTCTATATTGGGCCCACGCAAAGAGGATCTTGCTGTTTCAACCGATACCTCTGAAGAAGAGGACACACAAGAGGATGCCCGGTCGAGTTTTCTTTACCGCCTGGCATCATTCCCCATTCGGCTGTTTAGGCGTTTCTTCCGTCCGCCCACACCCCCTTTAGAAATTGACGAGTTTTACCTGAATTCCGGGATCCTGCTTGGCAGTGAGGTGCGAGAAGCTCTGAAAGGAGGTTACGGCGCAGTCACTCGCATCTCTTCCGGAGGTCAGAGATCAGTGACCTTATACAGCGCCATCCCCATCTGGTATGCAGAACAGGTAATCGGTGCTGTTTTAATTTCCCAGTCCACCTACCGGATTTTGCGGGATCTTTATGTGCTCCGACTGGATGTGTTTCGGATCTTTTTAATCTCTATAACCTCAGCGGTGATAATAAGCTTGCTGCTTTCCATCACCATAGCCAGGCCGCTTTGCCGTCTTCAGGGACACTTCATTCTCTCCAGGCAGCCCGACGAAATAGGTGCACTCTCTCAGGCTCTTCAGGAGCTCACCCTGGCACTGGAACGGCATATCCGGTTT
>CBDUZM010000349.1:0-4265 GCA_965371685.1 uncultured Spirochaetaceae bacterium
GCGCCGCCGTTTGTGCATTTTTCCGGATATAAAGAAATTACTTTATCGCTATGCTGGGTGCAATGGGTAGGACAGATCAGTTCCAGATCTTTGAGTAGATCAAACTCATCAAACCCGTGCAATCCTCCAATTAGAGCATGAACCTTTCCAAACCGGGAGGCAGCCTCTAAAATAGAACCTACCCCTGAATGGGAGCATCCTACAATCACCACCAGTCCTTTTGGGGTATCAACGGCAAGAGACTGCTCGACGTCTGAGAGCTCGCCGGTGGAATGGATACCCTTGTGAATCTGAAGGGGTTGTTTTACAGTCACTACTTCCTTTGCATCAATGGATTCATGCATTGTGCTTGGAATATATACCTTAACATCATTATTAACTTTGAGAAAATCAGAGAGTCCTCCGGTATGGTCTTCGTGGGCATGGGAAATAAAAACTTCGTCGATAGAAGCAGGATCTATATCCAGCTTTTTCATATTCCGGAGCAGTATTCCGCCCTTTGTACCTGCGTCAAAAAGGAGTCTCGTCACGTTCTCCACTTCCACCAGGCAGGAAAAACCCCAATCAGCTTCAAGCCCTTCGCTGTAGACTTCGTTGTCATAAATAATGGTTATTTTCATTTTTTAACGTCCTTTCCTATATAAATTGTATTCTTGGGATATATTAGCAGAACTACTAGATATAAACAACAGTAAAAGCGGATCGGGATTGCCTTTACCTAAAGTAGCTCTCCTTCCTATTTGATGCTTACTCCCCTGATTCCCAATCCCTTTTCCCTTCCCTTTCTATACGCTTCGTTCCCTTCAGGATCACCACAGATTGACCACTCGGGTCCTCGCACAGTACCATCGTTGTATCCGCAGATCTGACGGGTCGATTGGATTTTCTTGAAAAGTAAATTGTACAATTGCCTTGCAGACATAGTCGACCCGTACTCCAATCCCAAATTTTGCAGTACATCAAGATCCTTTTTCTGGTCTCGCAGCCCTCTCCCGTTTGTTCCAATGCATAATCCGGTTTCAGCATTAAATTCCGTGCATGGCGGGCAGATCATGCAGCAGCCCGGGACAAGAGTTACGGGAATATCAGGATTCTTTTGCATGATATCTATAGCTTCAAAAAGATTGTCTTCCTTGATGGGATGAATTTCCTCCTTTCCTCCATGAAAGCAGGTAATACACATTAGATGATGGGGCCTGATCATCAGTGTTTCTGCCTTGTACATTGCTTCCGACGACTGTTTTTTTGCCCTGTCTTTCTCATCTTCGCTGCGGGGACTTATAACAGCCTCTATTCCTTTTGCATGTCCCTTTTCATAGTCATCACTACTTGCCTGAGCGCAGCCTTTCCATGTTGGTGAAGTGATTTCATTGTACCCACAGATGCCCTGTGTAGTCGTAATGCTCCTGAACAGCCGACCGAAAATTTCCAGCGCCGGCCGGGTAGCTCCGGGAACCAGCCCGAGTTTCTGGATGATATCAAGATCCCGTTTATCATTGAAAAGGTCTCCTTCAGGGGTATCTTCGCTCCTGCCCGGATTCTGATACCGGTAAAGGCTGTCTACATTGCAGCGAAGTGTTACGGGAATGACTGGATTCTTTCGTACTTCCCTTAGGATTCCGGTCAGCTTCTCGTTTAGAAGATCCGAAGTAAGACCGGATCCAAGCTTACAGACAATACACATCAATTGATATGGCCTGACACATAAGGACGAAAAATGATCGAGTTGAATGGACATCTCTAATGACCTCCCTTCTTGATAAGAAAGAATATAATTACGGAAGAGAGAAAAAACAAACAGGAAGATATTTACATGACAAAATGGATAGCAATGGCAACAGGGGGTCTGTTCATGATTAAAACTTTAAGACAAGCACCCACATGGGCTGCTTTCCAACGGTATATATCTCCAGGGGCTCGAGGGCGCCGGTCCAGCCGTCGATCCGATACGAAGCGAGTTTACCGGAGGCCAGACCGCAGGCGAAAAGATAGTTCCCCACAGGATCGAGGTTGAAAGCGCGGGGCGTCTTTTCTGTAGACTGCTGCTTGACGGCAGTCAGCCCGCACGTGTCATCATCGACGGAGAAACATGCAATACTGTCGTGCCCGCGATTAGAAGTGTAGAGAAACTTACCGGAGGGAGTGATGTGGATCTGCTCACAAGTGTTTTTTCCTTTAAACTCATCGGGCAGGGTGGAGATCGTCTGAAAAGCAGTTAGGGCGCCGGTCGAGGAGTCTAAATTGTATGCCGTCACACTGCTCCCCTGCTCGTTGACGAAATAGAGAACATCCCTGGTGGGATGAAAGACAAAATGACGTGGCCCTTCTTTCTCTCCGGGGGAAACACGGGGCACTGCGTTTGGCGTGAGCTTACCTGTCTTCTCATCGAACTCAAATTGAAAGATTATGTTGGGCCCGGCGATGTGCGGCACGAAAGCAAACCTGTTGGACAGATCCGTCTGAATGGAGTGCGCATTCGCGGCGGTAGAGATCCATTCGACAGGAGAGCCGATTACCGCACCATCTTTATCGATTGTGTGCACCGCCGCTACACCGGCGCCATAGTACGCAGAGAGCAAGAAATTACCTTTGCGATCCGTAGTTATAAAGCAGGGATCTGCGTCGAGCTCTACAGTTCCTATTTGTGCGAGCTTTCCGGTGCTGCAATCAATGCGAAAACTGGATATCCCGGGGGTTGAGATTGAGCGAATTCCTGCGTAGAGGAACGTGAGATCGGGATTGACTGCGAGTGGCCCGGGACTGCCGTCGAGGGTCACATGCTCCTGAAATTGAAGATGACCCGTATCAGGCTTCATCGTAAAGATCGATATCCTGTTCTCCCCGGCAAGAGCAATATAAATGTAATATGCCATAATTTAAACCTCCGATTCGTTCCATGTGTCTCCGATGTCCATATAACCTTCCTAAAGGAATAGACTAGACCTTTCTTTTTGTATCGTTCAAATCAGTAATGTTCAACAGGAAAATAAGCCCCGATCTCATTGGATGCAGAAGCAAGGGAGCTGTCTTTCCTGATTCTGCAACCTTATCAATAAAATCAGCAAAATCAACAAAATCCGGAAGGCTCTTTATTCTTCCTCCCAATAGCGTTCTACAATAACCTTATTCTGAGTGAAAAAGTCAATTGCCGGCTTTCCCTGCATCTTGATATCGCATATCATACTGTTTCGTGTTCCTCCAAAAGGCAGAAAAGGCACCGGGGCGGGTATGCCGACATTTACTCCGATCATACCGCATTCGGCTTCAAGTTTAAACTTCCGGGCATGATAACCGTTTTGTGTGTATATCGAACAGGCGTTGGAATATTGGTGTTCATTGATTATCTTAATAGCTTCATCAAGGCTTTCAGCTTTCAATATCACGACTACAGGCCCGAATATTTCGGTTTTATGGATTTCCATTCCCGGTTTAACATCGATAAATACCGTGGGCCCTATAAAATGCCCTTTTTCTCCTCCTGGTATTTCAATGTCACGACCGTCCAGCACCAGCGATGCGCCCTCTTTTACTCCGGTTTCAATCATACCAAAGATAAACTTCTTAGCTTTTGAGCTGATTACAGGACCCATAAGCATTGTCTCATCAGCGACTTTTAAATCCAATGGATTGGCGACTGTAAACTTCTTCGAATCCTCTACAAATCTTTCGCATATCTTTTGATACATCTCCTCACCCACCACGACAATAGCAGAGCTCGCCATGCACCTTTGCCCTGCACAGCCATAGCAGGAAGTGCTCATGTTGCGGATGAGTTCATCAATATGGGTATAATCCGGCATCACCACTAAATGATTCTTTGCACTACCCATGGCCTGGAAGCGTTTGTTAACAGCAGCACACTTTCCGGCTATGATTTTACATGTGGGAGTCCTGCCCACAAAGGATATGCCGTTAACTTTCGGATTATCAATTAAAGCAGAGGCTGCTTTTTTATCTCCATTGACAAGATTAAATACTCCTGGAGGTAGTCCAATCTTATCTATATAATCAGTTATTAATTCCATAGTTAGAGGCACAAGTTCAGAAGGCTTTAAAATGAAAGTATTGCCTGTGGCTATTGCATAGGGAATAAACCAAAATGGCGCCATTGCCGGAAAGTTAAATGGTGTTATTGCTGCAAAAACACCAATCGGCAAACGGATCACTTCACCATCTATATTTTTCGAGCAGCCGACCATCTTGTCGCCATGCTGCAGCATCGGCATACCGCAGGAAACTTCAATGTTCTGAAAAACTCTTTTCAT